>CBDTUG010000439.1:0-2511 GCA_965363555.1 uncultured Thermoanaerobaculia bacterium | reverse complement strand
GGTTCTCTATTCCCTGAGACCTGAGACCGCCACTCCTTAGTGGATATACCCCAACTCCCGCAACCTGGCGCGATCCTCCTCGCTGAGGTCGGCTTGCTCGGCCGGGCTTCCTGCCCCAGCAGACGCCGACAGCAACGCCTCGAGTTCGGCCCTGAGCCGATTCAGCGTTTCGGTGTCGCTGTTCACGAGGTCTTTGTTCTCGTCGGGATCAGAGCGCAGATCATAGAGTTCTTCCCACTCGCGATCACTGGAGGAATGGATGTATTTGAAACCACCGAGGATGATCGCCTTTTTGTCGGATGCCGCCTCCGGCTTGAAAGTGACTGCCACCAAGGGATGATCTGCTCCTGCAGTGTCTCCGTCCATCAGAGGCATGAGACTGTGTCCGTCGAACCGGTTCGGGGCAGCGATGCCGAGGGCGTCGAGCACCGTCGGGAAGAGATCGACGAGCCCCACTCTACTGTCGATCACCGTGCCGGCCTTGACCCTACCTCGGTAGGTAACACTCACCGGCACTCTGATCAGCGTGTCGTAGAGCTGGGAGATGTGGCCTACGTGATTGTGGTCGCCCAACCCTTCTCCATGGTCCGCGGCAAATATGACCAGGCTATCTTCAAGGACTCCTTTGGCCTCGAGGGCATCCAGGAGTTCGCCGAGTTTCTTGTCGAGGTACTCGATCTCGTCGACGTAGCGGTCGCGAATCTCGGGGATCGTCAGCCGTTCCTTGCACGTCAGTATGAATTTTGTGTTGAGCGGCCCGGGATGGCTGTTGTCGATCTCGAGTGTCGCCGGAAGGGTGGTGTTAAAGGCGGAGGGCCCGAAGCGCCTCTCGGTCGTGGTCCAGCCTTCTCCAAGGTTGAAACTCACCCCCTGGTCTGCGAAGCCCAAGTACGGAAATCGGTAGCGGACCTCTGCTGACGGGTCTGTGGCGACCAGTCGGATGGTACTCGAACCCGGTGGCAGGTCGATCTCAAACTCGGTGCTCCGGCCATTGGCCTCAAGGCGACCAATCTCGGTGTCGCCACTGAACACCTGGACGCCAGGGTAGGAGATTGTGGGGGGTGCGTATGGCTCATGGGGATCGCTGTAGTGGACCCACAGAAACAAGGGGTCGTTCCCCTGAGCTTCGAGCCAGGGCTTGACCGCTTGATTGATCTGCCCGGCATGCCTCATCCAGCCGCCACGGAAATTGTCGTCAAAATGGTCGAAGCCCTGAGCGAAACCGAAACGGCTGTCCAGAACTCCCAGGCTGACGAATGCACCGGTTGCATACCCTGCAGCCTTCAAAACCTCTGCCAGGGTTGTGACGTCGTCTGACAGAACCTGCGAGTTGTTGTGAACTCCATGTTCGGTGGGCAAAAGCGAGGTAAACAGGGAGGAATGGCTGGGACCCGTGATCGGAACGTGGCTATAGGCCCACTCGAATCGGGCCCCCTTGGCCATCAGACTGTCAATGTTGGGAGATTTGGCGGGACCACCGTAGGCGGAGAGCCGGTCGGCCCTCAAGGTGTCCACCACAATTAGAATGACGTTATCCTGCTTCGGCAATCCACCCGGCGGTCCGACGATGGCCGCTTTTGTCCAGCGAACCCCGGCCCCGGATAAGGTGTCATGGTCGGCACTCGCGCCGAGACCGATTTCCACGGCGTATCCGGCGAAATCCGAGAGGTCGAGGCGACACTGCATCGGCGCATCGTCCTTCAGGCGCTGGGATACCAGGACCGTCTCCGGACGATCCCCGACGCGGACCCAAACGTCGGCTCGCAATGGGCTTTCGTCTGAAACAGCTCCAAGATCGAGGTACCAGCCCTTGGCCACCCGGGTCGAAAAAATCAATGGGTTACCTGCGACCATCGTAAGGCCGCCCAGGGTCTCTTCGGATAGCGACCCCGGTGCGGTCGATTCGACCGAGCCGCCCTTTGGCGCGATGGAGAGATACTCGAAGGCCGCCGCCAGGGTTCTCAAGTCGTTGGATCGGTCAGCGTGATCGGCCGGCCGGCCTACGTGATCGAATCGCAGCTCGAGGCGATTTGATCCACGGTACGTAGCCTCCGTAGGTATGTTTACAGAATAGGTCGATTTCCTCGGCTTGAGTTCAAGGTCGGCAACCACAGTTTCGTTGAGCACGATTTCGACGCGTTGATCAGGCGCCCCAGGCCAGGTGAAGGGCCAGCATCGAAAGGACAGTTCAAGCGGTGAGGCCCCAGCCAAGTCGAGGTCCAACCGGACCACCCTGGAGCGTACCCACGCAAACGGGGATGCTTCGCCTGGATTTTCCACAGCCCACCACTGATCGCTGGAACCTTGCAACTGCTCGGCGTTGAGTTTAACTGCTGTTGGGGGTTTACGGGCACTGTCGGCCTGAGCGACCAAATCGAGGTAAACCACTTCTTTGGTGCCACAGGCAATCAAGGTCGACACTGCGACCAAGACGGCCGCCAGATTCAAAGCCGACAAGGACAGATGGGCTTTGCAAGCGTCTTTCTTCATCGGCAGAATATAACAGGGTGA
>CBDTUG010000438.1:0-2526 GCA_965363555.1 uncultured Thermoanaerobaculia bacterium | reverse complement strand
ACGACATCCCTGGTCCTCATACCGACGAACCAGTTCAACCGTTCTCTCCGGTGTGCGATGGGCAGAACTGACGTGCACTCGAAAGGTAATATCCAGCTCATCCAAGATCGCCACGGCACCCTCAAGGTACTTCCAGTCCGAAGACGACCCCATCAGGATGACAATTTCAATATGCTTCACTCTTGCTCCTGTTGTGCCAGCGTGTCGGCACCGATGTCCCGCCGGAAGGTCATGCCATCGAAGTGGATGACGCCCAGTCCCCGGTAGGCCGTCTCCAGGGCAGTTTCAAGATCTGGGCCCCGGCCGCACACTGAAAGCACTCTGCCACCCGACGTCACCAACCGGTCGCCCTCCAGGCGCGTCCCGCCATGATAGACCGTCACCGCAGGCAAGGCCATCGCCTCGTCGATACCGGTGATATGATCACCCTTCCGTGGCAGGGCAGGATAGCCATGCGCCGCCGCCACAACACAGGCCACGACCTCCCGACGCCACGACAACCCACCCGGCGCCAGTTGACCGTCAGCCGCACTTTTCACCAAGGCGGCAAAGGAACCCTCAAGCCGCAGCAAAACCGCCTGGGTCTCCGGATCTCCGAACCTGCAGTTGAATTCCAAAACCGTAGGACCGTCTTTGCCTAACATCAGCCCGGCATAGAGCAGCCCACGATACTCTCGACCTTCGGCCGCCATCCCTTGAATCACCGGCGTGATCACCGTATCCATAATCTTTCGGCCCAGGCCCTTGGGCAGTCCCAACGCGGGTGAATGGGAACCCATTCCACCGGTGTTGGGCCCGGCATCACCTTCACCGATCCTCTTGTAGTCTTTCGAGGTCGCCAGCGGCAGCGCCTTGACTCCATCGGAGATCGCCATAAAGGACACCTCGGTCCCGACGACGAATTCCTCGACCAGGACCTTTGCCCCGGCCTCGCCAAAGGACCGCCGGTTGAAGAAGATCTCGAGTGCCTCATCCAACTCCTCCTGGTTGTTCGGGATCAGAACGCCCTTGCCGGCAGCCAGACCATCAGCCTTCAATACGACAGGAAATCCAAACTCCTTGGCGGCCTCCCGGACCTGGTCCTCGGTCTCGGTACAAACTGCTCGAGGGGTCGGAATGTTGTGCCGGTGACAAAAGTCCTTGGCGAAGACCTTGGAACTTTCCAGTTGTGCCGCGGCCCCTTTGGGTCCAAACAGGCGCAGCCCGCGTTTCGAAAATTCGTCGCCAATACCCAGGGCCAGTGGCAGTTCCGGTCCTACGACGGTCAGGTCAATTCTCAGATCGGCCGCCGCCTCGGCCAGAGCCGGGATGTCGTCCACCGCCAGCGGCAGGATGTCCGCAGCCAGTGCAATCCCTGGATTGCCCGGAGCGACAAAAACCTCGGATACCTCCGGCGACCGTTTCAGAGCATGGACAATGGCATGTTCGCGTGCTCCCGAACCGATAACCAGTACTCTCACGAGATCACCCCTTTGCTTGGAGCACCGTCAGGCAGGCGGCCTGCACGATGTCTGCGGCAGAACAGCCGCGGCTGAGATCGTTGGCGGGTTTGGCCAAACCCTGCATCAGCGGGCCCAGGGCGCGCGCTCCACCCAGCCGCTCTACTGCCTTGTAGCAAATGTTCCCGGCGTTGAGGTCCGGAAAAACCAGGACATTCGCAGTGCCCGCGACCGGTGACCCGGGTGATTTTTTCGCACCGATAGCCGGAATCAAGGCGGCATCAAACTGCAACTCACCGTCGAAGGCGAAGTCCACCTCCCGTCGGCCCAGTTCTACCGTCGCGTGCTGCACCTTGTCGACCAACACATGGTCGGCACTGCCCTTGGTGGAGAATGACAGCAGCGCGACCCGCGGTTCACCACCAACAATCGACTTGAACGTCTTCGCCGCGCCAATCGCAATCTCTGCCATCTGGCCGGCATCCGGCTCAGGCATGACCGCACAGTCCGCGAAGACCATGATGCCTTTGTCACCCCACCGTGTGTCCGGATGTACCATAACGAAGGCCGATGACACCGTCTTGAGTCCGGGCGCAGCACCGATGGCGTGAAGTGCGGCCCGTACCGTATCGGCCGTTGTTCGTACGGCGCCACCCAACGAACCGTCGGCTTCACCGGCAGCCACCAGCAATGACACGAAAAACAAGGGGTCATCCAGAGCCCCCAACGCCTTGTCAAAATCCAGTCCCTTATGCTTGCGTCGTTCGAAAAGGATCTCGGCCAGAAGGTGGCGACGGCTGTCGGTTGCCGGATCGACAACTGCGACGCCCTCCGCTTCCAGTCGATCGTGGTCAGAAGTTCGAAGGTCGGCCGGACAGACGATTGTCACCCGACAGATTTTCTTCCGAACCAAGTCGAATGAGGCCTCGACCACCCTGGGGTCGTCACCCTCTGCCAGGGCAACGTGCCCCTCAAGGGCCCTAGCCCTCGTCTCCAATGTGTCGAAGAAGGTCATTTCGTAGTCTCCCCGCTGCATTGTAACGTAAATCGGCTGTTGTTCGAGACTTGAGGAGTGCTCGGGTTTGTG
>CBDTUG010000437.1:0-2532 GCA_965363555.1 uncultured Thermoanaerobaculia bacterium | reverse complement strand
TTCCGATCTAATACGCGACTGTTGTTGCACTGGCTATTTTCACAACCCTACCGCTGTGGGCAGGACCGCAGGCCCGAGTTTTCGGACAGGTCACAGACACCGAAGGCAACCCACTGCCAGCGGCGACCATCACCTACACGACAGATGAACTGACCAACTTCGAAAAGACCATTTCCGTCAAGGACGACGGTACGTTCAAGGCGTTGATCCTGGATGCGACGAGGATCTACATCTTCCACGTCTCGGCTCCCGGGTATATCGGGTATGACCAAGAGTTCAAGGTCCCCGTAGGGACGACGGACAATGAATTCATGTTTGACCTGAAGAGTGTGGCTGAAGCCAACGCTCAACAGGTACAGGACCTCTCTGAACGACCTGGATACAAGGAGCTTGAAGAGGGACGAGAACTGCTGAAGGCCGGCCAAAAGGCAGAAGCCATAGCCCAGTTCGAACAGGCGTTGGTCGCCATCCCCGATCTCCTGCCGGCCATGGAATACCTCGCAGAGGCTCAGTACGACACCGGAGACCTCAAGAATGCCCTGGCAACAGCCAAGCGTTGCCTCGAGGAGGACGACGAGTCTCTGGGTTGCCTGGCGATTGCCGCCAACACATCTGGGGACCTTGGCAACACCGAAGAGCATGAAAAATTCATAGCTCGTTTTCAGGAACTCAACCCCGATGACCCGGCCTCCATTTTCAACAAGGCCGTCGTATTCCTCAACGCGATGGATGACGCACAGGCCAAGCCTCTGCTCGAACAATGCCTCGATGCCGATCCGGAGTTCCAAAAATGTCTGTTCGAGTATGGAATGGTTCTGCTTCGCGGTGGCGACATCGATGGCGCCAAGGTTCATTTTAATAAATACCTCGAGGTGGCGCCCGACGGTGAAGACGCAAAAACAGCTGCTGAAACAGTGAAATGGCTCTGAGTTGAGTGGGCAGTGAAGCCAATCCTGCGAAACTCCCCCTGATCATCGGCGTGGCCGGTGGTACGGGTTCCGGTAAAACCACGGTCGCCCGGGCGATCCTCGACAGGGTCGGGAGCGACCGCGTACTGCAGATCACACAGGATCGCTATTACGCAGACCTGAAACACCTGCCCCTGACTACCCGAAACAACCGCAACTACGACCACCCAGATTCGATCGAAAGCTCGCTACTGGTACACCACCTTCGCTGTCTCAAGGCCGGCCGACCCGCCGACCTCCCAGTCTATGACTTCACCCGTCACGAGCGCCTCCCAGAAACTGAGACGGTCACGGCCAAGCCCGTCGTTCTGGTCGAGGGCATTTTAATCTTCGCCCTTGCGGAAATCCGGCAGTTGCTGGACATCAAGATTTTCGTCGACACAGACTCTGACATCCGGTTTATCCGGCGCCTGAAACGGGATATGACTGAGCGGGGAAGAACACAGGAGAGCGTAGTTGATCAGTATCTCGAAACCGTTCGGCCGATGCATTTGGAATTCGTCGAGCCGTCAAAACGGTGGGCCGACGTAATCATTCCAGAAGGCGGTTTTAATACTGTCGCCCTCGATTTCCTGATCAGTCGCATCAAGACTCACGAAAGCGCCGGATAGAGTAGGATAGTGCGCGCTGCGGTCATCGTTAGTGGGGCGGCTCACACACCGTGTCCGGCGGCAATAAGATCATGCCTCGAATCATAACCGTTTCCTCCGGCAAGGGCGGGGTGGGCAAAACCACCTTCGCGGTAAATTTTGCCCTGACACTCTCCCGTGTCGCCCCGACTGTGCTGGTCGATTTGGATACGGGCACATCGTCCATTCGAAATACGCTGGAGACGCCCGTCCGCAGAGACCTCTATCACTTTTTCAGAAAGGGGCAGACGCTCTCCGATTGCGTCACCCACCTTGACCCCAAGTTGGATCCCCAGGGCCTTTTCAACAATTTTTCCTTTATTGCGGCCCCGATTCACTCGATAGAAGAGATTACAAACTGGAGCGATGCCTCTCGCTGGAAGCTGGTTCATGCGATCAACCAACTCCCGGCGGAATTCATCATTCTTGACCTTCGGGCCGGTCTCGACGCCAACGTAATTGACTTCCTGCCCCTGTCCAATTCGGGGATTTTGGTTTTCACACCGCACCATCCGGCAGCCACCTTGGCGGCTGGGGATATCGTCAAGAGCCTGCTCTTCCGAAAATTACGTTTCATCTTTTCGTCCGATTCTCCCTTTTTCAGAGAGAACACCGGGTTTGGCCGCCAACATCACATGGTCAATGAGTTGCTGAATCAGGTCGAGGATCCTTATCAAGAGGGCCTGCCCAATTTGGACGCCTTCTTACAGGACCTCCAGATGTCCCTGGGCGACAACCCCTATCTCGAAACAATCGCCAATGTTGTTCACTCCTTCGGAGTCTACTTTGTTCTCAACATGTTTGACGGGGTGGAGGAGAGCTATGACAGCGCCGTTCGACCATTTGTCGAATACCTGAAGACCGGTCTCTCGGCCCACCTCAAGATGACCAACCTCGGATGGGTTATTAAGGATGACGCCATCCATTCGGCCAAT
>CBDTUG010000436.1:0-2541 GCA_965363555.1 uncultured Thermoanaerobaculia bacterium | reverse complement strand
AACTCGGGCCTGCGGTCCTGCCCACAGCGGTAGGGTTGTGAAAATAGCCAGTGCCACAACAGTCGCGTATTTAAGGCTGTTCATCTTTTCCTCCTGTCAGTTCGTTATCGAACACATCATGGTGCTCAGGGTGTTTTCTTGCCCAGCATGGCCAACAAGACATTCTTGGCGATGGTTGGATTCTCCCGAAGGCGTCTCATTGAATAGGGATACCAGTCCCTTCCGAACGGCACATAGACCCGCAAGCGGTGGCCTCCGTCGAGGATGATACGCCGAAGCTCCGGGTCGACTCCGTACAGCATCTGAAACTCGTACTGCTCCCGGTTGAGCCCCAGTTGATCGATCAGACTCATCGCTGCCCACACCAGATGGCTGTCGTGTGTTGCGATCCCGACATAGGAGCCGGCCCTGAGCAACTTCTCGACGGTGTAGATGAAATTCTCCCGAACCGTTTCATGCGCGCCCCAAGCCACGGTTCTGGGCTCGCGATAAATGCCCTTGCACATTCGAATATTCGGGGTCAGGTCGCTGAGGGCATTGATGTCGGCGGCTGTTCGCCTCATATAGGATTGCAAAACGACACCGACGTGATGCCCATGCCGTTCGACCATCGTTCGATAGATGCGTAGCGTCGGATCGGTCGTCGTATGGTCCTCCATGTCGACTCGGAGGAAACTATTCGTTGCTTGGGCCTTGGCGGCCAGGGCCTCGATGTTGTCGGCACAGAAGTCTTCGTCGATTTTCATGCCCAGCATAGTTGGTTTGATCGAGACGTTGGCGTCCAGTCGTTCGGAGGCGATGGCGTCAAAGACCTCGAGGTACTCGTTGGTATAGTCCGTTGCCAGAGAGCGGTCCGAGACCTCCTCGCCGAGAATGTCGACCGTTGCCATGGCGCCTTCATCCATTATCGATCGAATCGATCTCACGGCATCTTCAAGTGTCGAACCTGCGACGTAGGGCTTGGCAAAACGTCCGACGATGAATTTTGGAACCAGGGGCAGCCCATGTATCACCAGGCTGTCAAAAATGCTCATTCCTACCTCCTCGGGTCCGGCGTGAAGCCAGAAGCTCCGGCGAAAACTGCGAAGGCGCCACCGTTCAACAAAGCCTGGGCGGCCCGTTGTAAGGTGGCTCCGGTTGTGACCACGTCATCGACCAGCAGCACCGACTGTCCCTCGATTCTCGCTGGCCTGGGTATCGAAAACCGGCGAGGTCGGAGCCGCAATCGTTCGGCCCGTGACCGGGAGTTTTGGCGACTGAGGCCATGTCGACGAAGGACCATCCGAAATGGTCGATCAATCACGCGGGCCAACGATCGGCCGAGAATCTCCGCGGCATTAAAACCACGGCGAAGCCTGTGAAGAGGGTGTGAGGGCACGGCCGTGACGACCGTGATGCCCTCGACCCACGACTCCAGTGAGATCCGGGCGGCCAGTCGGGACGCCAAGATGGTGCCGATTTCATCATGGCCCCGGTGTTTCAGGGTCAACACGGCGTCTCGGAGCGTACCGTCGTACTCACCCCACACGACGGTTGCTTTCTGGGGGACGGGTTTGGCCAAACACGAAACACAGGGTTCGGCGGGGTCATCGGCTGGTCCGGCGCAGGCGATGCACCGAGAGCCCGCCATCGGCACCAGGGAGGATCGGCAGGTGTCGCATAGACCCCGCCGCAAACCCGGCATCGGCCCCTGACAACAGGGGCACTGAGCCGGCATGAAGACCTCCAGCGCGGCAGCGACAGAACTCAAAGCGCACACGCGCCATCGTAACAGAAGGGAACGCCCTCGAGAATACTTTCACAAGCAATTTATACGGTCTGAAGGAACGCACAAATTGCTAATTAGCGCGACAAGGCGGTGCGGGACCAGGTCACTGCGCGTCCACGTTTCGGGAACGAGGGCGTCGTCTTCGATTTCTTCTTGGCCGGCACGCCAACGCCGGAGAACCGAGCGAAGAAGTAGGAGGGGTCACCGGTGATCTGGTTGACCACTGAAGCATAGGGGTAAACGAAGGCATCACCTGGTCCGTCGATCAGGTAGAAGACCAGGCTGCCGCCCATCACAGCAGCCCGCAGCCGTTCTTGGAGGTGGCCGAAGGGAGGCAGGTCGAAGATCTGCGTGTCAACGATGGCGCCGGTTGCATCTTGAACGTCAACAGCCACTTGAGTCCACTCAGGTGTCCAGGAGGCCACACCGATATTGCACCGAAAATCCACCCCACCATTCAAGATTCCGGCGGCATAGCCGTAGGTCAACCAATCCGTGCCCTCAAGCAACGCTGCGCCGGGCAACGCCTGCCCAAATTCACCGAACCCGCCTGCGGGGTCAGACGTGTAGGTGCGTGATGTCGCCAGGAACAGACACTCAAAATCGGGACACGGCTCCTCCTGCGGCACGTAGATCAGTAGGGCGCCGGTCCCGCGGACGTCAAAAAGGTCGGGTCCCAGGACATCCCACAGATTGATGGTTTCATAGGGGTAGATCACCAGGTCGAGAGTCGGCACGAAGTCGTTGACCTGTCCGGTTTCCAGGAACTGCAC
>CBDTUG010000435.1:0-2542 GCA_965363555.1 uncultured Thermoanaerobaculia bacterium | reverse complement strand
GGTCAACGGAGTCGCCGAGGTGCATTCCGAACTCGTGAAAACGGAACTCGTCCCGGACTTCTTCGAGCTGTGGCCGAAGAAATTCAATAACAAGACGAACGGCGTGACCCCGCGCCGCTGGCTCCACAGCTGTAACCCTCGCCTGTCTGAGGCCATCTCCAGGAAGATCGGGGACGGATGGATACGGAATCTCGAGCAGCTGCGGGAATTGCACCAGTTCGCCGACGACACCTCGTTTCAGGAGGAGTTCATGGCGATCAAGGCGAAGAACAAGGCCGATGTCGCGGATGAACTCGAACGGCTGTGCGGGACAAGGCCCAACCCTTCATCCCTGTTCGACGTTCAAATCAAACGACTACACGAGTACAAGAGGCAGATGCTCAATCTGATGCATATCATCTCGATGTACCGAAGAATCAAGGCCGATCCCACGATCGACATCGTGCCCCGCACATTCATCTTCGGGGCCAAAGCAGCGCCCGCGTATCACATGGCCAAACTGATCATACGGCTGATCAACGGCGTCGCGGATGTCGTCAATACGGACCCCGATGTTGACGGCAGGATCTGTGTCATTTTCCCCCCAGACTACAGGGTGACGCTTGCGGAGCAGATCATTCCGGCGGCCGACCTCAGCGAACAAATCTCGACCGCAGGCATGGAGGCCTCCGGCACTGGCAACATGAAACTATCCCTCAACGGCGCTTTGACGATCGGCACACTGGACGGCGCCAATGTCGAGATCCGCGATGCCGTTGGCGATGAGAATTTCTTTCTTTTCGGACTGAACGCGGCCGAGGTCGAAGAACACCGCATCAGCGGCACCAACCAACCCTGGTCATACTACGACGCGGACAAAGAGCTGGCCGGAGTGATCGACGATTTGAAAGATGGCGCCTTCGCCGGTCCCGAAGCCACAAAGCTCCGCGAGATCTGGTCGTCGTTAATGGAACATGGTGATCACTACCTCAACCTGGCCGATTTCAGGTCCTACGTCGATACACAACGGCGGGTGGACGAGCTGTACCGGGATCCTCATGGCTGGGCAGCTGCCGCTATCCGCAACGTTGCCGCCATGGGCTACTTCTCGTCAGACCGGGCGATCAGCCAATACGCCAAGGAGATCTGGAACCTCGAGCCGGTGCCCATCCAACGCATCTGAGCGGCGACTCATTCGGAAGAGGCAAAATGAGCAACGCAAAGGGGACAGAGGTAGTTTTCATTTCTTCATCTTGGCGATCTTTGCGTCTTTGCGAGATATTTGTGTTTCTGGGGTCGTTTGCGGGCCAGGAGGCTTGGCCGGCGGCGGGCACCTTCGGTTGAACGGCGGCGCTTTTTCGAGGGCAAATGGGAAAGCAGTTCTCTCGCAAAGACGCAAAGAGCGCAAAGGAAACACGGGGAGTTGATTTTTCCTCTTCGTACTCTCTGCGAGAGTCTCCCCTGCGTCCTTGCGAACACCTCTTCAACCCTTTGACCCTACCTGCCTACAGCAAACACCAGAAGTCTTGACCCTCGATCAGGCCGGCCTCGATCAGCCTGCAGCGGATCAACTGCCGGGCGCCCCGGGAGGCCACAGCGGCGACGACGATCGTGCGTTCGTCCAGCAGATCTGGCAGGGTCTCAGGTGCAACCACCGGGGTGCCACGGACCTGGCGACCGATCTTCGCTGGATCAATATCGATGATCGCCCTGATCACGACACCTTCTTCGCTCAGATACCGATAGAGGCGTTTTCCGTTGGGCCCGGCGCCCCAGAGGATCACAGTTTTCCCAGTGGCTCCCGGCCCACGGGCGAAGAAATGTGCCTTGCATCTCAGAAATGCATCCGATGAATACCGTGGGTCGGTGCGGCTGAGACGCTCAGGACTCTCACGCCAAAACTGAAGCAATCGGGGCACCTTGGCAAATACAGTACCTATTTCGAAGAGGCGCAGCCACAGGTCGTAATCCTCCGGCCACCCACTATCTCGATACCCTCCGATGTCGTCGACTGCCGTTTTTCGAAACATGACCGAAGGATGCGCGATGGGAGACTCGGCGAATCGTTCCCGAAACATCTCGTCGTGATCGACGAGCGAGTTGAGCCAATCGTCGTACAGCCTGAAGCCTTGAGCCACCTGGCGGGCGGGAAAATGCTGGACCAGGCAGGAAACAATATCGACCTCCTGACATGAATGCAGTAATTGAGCCTGTAACTCCAACCTCCGCGGATGTGCAACGTCGTCAGCATCCATCCGGGCAACCAAATCGCCCCGGCACGATTCAAGTCCAGCATTGAGGCTTGGGACCAGCCCCTGGTGGCGCCTCTTGAACAGTCGCAGACGCCCGTGCAGCCTCCCCCACTGCCTGAGGATCTCAGTTGAACCATCGGTAGACCCATCATCAATAGCAACGATTTCGAAATTCTTCAGAGTCTGGCGCTCAAGGCTCTTCAGGCACACCAGCAAATATTCAGCAGCGTTGAACACCGGCAGCAAGACGGATACCTTCGGGCTTGACACCATATGAGAATACCTATGCCGATGGTGGGCCAAGGTCCACC
>CBDTUG010000434.1:0-2543 GCA_965363555.1 uncultured Thermoanaerobaculia bacterium | reverse complement strand
CGGGTCAAGGGTGGATTAGCCGTTGATATCGGTATCCGAGCTTTCCTTCCGGGGTCTCTGGTCGACATTCGGCCCAATCGACGGCTTGAAGATTACATCGACCAGGAAGTCGAAGCGCGCATCATTTCCTTCGATCGTCGCCGGGCAAATGTCGTTCTTTCCAGGAAGGCCCTGCTTGAAGTTGAGGTCTCGAAGGTCAAGGATGAAACGATGGCCGGGCTCGAAGAGGGCATGTTGGTCAGTGGTGCCATCAAGAACATCACCGACTACGGGGTCTTTGTTGATTTGGGCGGGCTGGACGGCCTCCTTCACATCACCGACATTTCGTGGGGCCGAGTGGGCCATCCGAACGAGTACTTCAAGGTCGGTGACGAGGTCGAAGTTGTCATACTCCGATTCGATCGTGAAAAGGAACGAGTTTCCCTTGGTTACAAACAGCGGTTTGAAGATCCGTGGATTATGGTCCCGGACAAGTATCCGGTCGGGAAACGCGTTTCCGGCGAAGTCGTCAGTGTTGTCGACTACGGTGCCTTTGTTGCGCTGGAAGAGGGCGTTGAGGGTCTGATTCATGTCAGCGAAATGTCATGGACAAAGAAGATCAAAAACCCCCGTTCGGTGATCGAAATTGGCCAAGAGGTCGACGTGGTGGTCTCGGAGGTTGATTCCGAGAAACGGCGGCTGTCTCTATCGTTGAGGGCGACCGAGGCTAATCCTTGGGAAACCGTCGCAGACACCTATCACGTCGGAAGCCGGGTCAAGGGCATTGTTCGGAATCTCACTGATTTCGGAGCTTTCGTAGAAATCGTGCCGGGCGTCGACGGTCTGGTTCATATTTCGGACATGTCGTGGACCCGTCGAATCAACCATCCCTCCGAGGTCGTTCAAAAGGGTCAGGAAGTCAACGCGGTTGTGACCGCCGTTGATGTGTCGAACCAAAGAATTTCGCTCTCGATGAAAGAGCTTTTGCCTAACGAGTGGGAGGAATACGCAAATACCCACGGAGTCGGAAATCAGGTTCCCGGCAAGGTGACCAACATCACGGACTTCGGTGTCTTCATCGAACTGGCTCCGGGAGTCGAGGGCCTGTGCCACATCTCTGAGTTGGAACGATCCGATGGGCAATCACTCGAAGACGTCTTCACGGCCGGCCAGGCTGTCCGGTGCCGAATTCTCAGGATTGACTGGAACGAGACTCGGATCGGTCTCTCTATGCAGAGCATCTCTCAGGATGAAACCGATGAGGCCCTCGACGAAACAGTTGAGGCTGGCAACGATACTGCGATGGCAGCCGCTCTGAGAGCCGGTGGGATTCTGGCTGAAGAGGAGATCGAAAAGGCGACAGCCGGCATGGATCAGCCCGAGACTGAGGTGACGGACGAGGATACTCCGCAGGCCGAAGGCGCTGAGGCGGCATCCGAAGACGTTGACGAGGCTGTTGAAGAGACCTCCGAGACGGCGGACTCAGAAGTGGCTGAGCAAGAAGAGCCTCCTGCTGTCGAGGTCGCACCTGAGACCGAAGAAGCTCCCGAGGTTGAAGCCGCACCTGAGACCGAAGAAGCTCCCGAGGTTGAAGCCGCACCTGAGACCGAAGAAGCTCCCGAGGTCGAAGTCGCACCTGAGACCGAAGAAGCTCCCGAGGTTGAAGCCGCACCTGAAACCGAGGAGGCGGAAATATCCGAGCCGGAAGCTGACGCATCTGCACCTGAAGACGACGCGCCCGAGAGTGACGACGAGGCGCCTGTCAAAGAAAAGTCCGGTGAGTGACTGTGGTTCACGAATTGACCGGTTATACTGATATAAGAAACGCTACGGAGGGGGCCGGGATATGACGATGACAAAAGCGGACCTGGTTGAACAGGTCGCGAAGCAAGCAGATATTCCCCGGAAACAGGCCGATCAGGTCGTGCAGGTGATCCTGGAAAGCATCACTGAGGCACTGCAATCTGGAGAGAAGGTTGAGCTCCGAGGCTTCGGTTCCTTCCGAATTCGGCAGCGTGGGGAAAGAGTCGGCAGAAATCCGAAAACCGGCGACAAGGTCCAGGTCCCGCCGAAGAAGATTCCGTACTTCAAGCCGGGGAAGCACCTCCGGGAAACACTGTTGACGCAGTAGCCCGACCTTCTCACCGGGTCAGTAAACGGAGATTCTTGGAATTCCCGGTGCCGAAAGGGTCCTGATTGTGACCAAGAAGACGCAGAAGAAACCCGAAGAAAGCAGCGCGCCAGCTCCGTTTGCCCTGTTGGGCGTTGCGTGGCTTGTGCCCGGGCTCGGGCATCTCATTCTTGGGAAGAGGATACGGGCTGTTGTGTTTTTCGGCGTGATCGCTGCAGGTTTTGTGACCGGTGTTTTGTTGGATGGCGAGGTGGGCGTTCCCAGCGTAGACAATCCCTTCTCGTGGCTTTCGACGCTGGCGTGTGCCGGCAATGGCCTGCTCTACATAATCCGCCTGATCTGGGTCAATGGCCTGGGTGGTTTGTTTTCGAACTTTCCTTTGGGCCTTGAGGGTGGGGGTGACCCGGTTGCCGCCGGCTTTGGCTACAGATCG
>CBDTUG010000433.1:0-2566 GCA_965363555.1 uncultured Thermoanaerobaculia bacterium | reverse complement strand
GCGGTGCGGATAAGCGCAAATAAATGGAATGAACTTCAGACGCAGTACACTAGCGCAGTCAGGGGTGGATCAAAGTGTCAAAGAGTTCAAGAGTCGAAGAGTCAAAGGGTCGAAGGGGTCAGAGAGGTCGAAAGGGTCAGTGACATCGCGGGGACAACCTCCTGTGCTTCCCCTGATCCTGTGGCATAATTGCGGCGCGATTCTGAGAGGAGTTACGATGCCGAAACACACACTGAACCCCGACGCCCTTCGACTGGAAGAGAGCTTTTTCGCCGAAGAAAATGCCAAGTTGCTTGGAAAGCTCCGTGAGGAGGCAAAGGATAAAGAACGGCGCGACGCCCTCCGGGCGGCTCTGAGAATCGATGACGAGCGTGTGGTCGACGCACTGGTTGAGTTGGACCTCTACCCCGAGACGGTGGTTGCATTCGGCCTGATCCCGCTAATCGAGGTCGCCTGGGCCGATTGGGAGATCCAGGGCAAGGAACGTGAGGCTGTCATGAAAGCGGCCTTTGACCGTGGCATCGAACCGGGTTCGACCACCTGTGAACTCCTGGAGAATTGGCTCCTGCGCAAGCCTGGACCTGAAATGCTGGAGACCTGGAAGCACTACGTCGCCGTCATCGTCGAAAAAATGGACCCCGGCAACCGTGCCCTGATCCGTGACGGCGTGCTGGCCCAGGCCAAAGGCGTTGCAGAGGCAGCGGGGGGGTTCCTCGGGTTTGGTTCCAAGATCTCGGACGTCGAGCAGAAGGTTCTGGACGATCTTGCTTCGGCGTTTGGGGGATGAGCGCCATCAACTCTCAGCCGTTGGCGGTTTGTGAGCGGCGATGTGGGACGCCGGCAGGTCCTTGGACAACTGGCCGGGAAGGGTTGAAGGGTCAAAAAAGCTACCCATCACGGGAGAAAAAGTCCCGAAAATAGACAGCTTTCAATGCTCCCTTGGAGGCAGAGTTTGTTTTTTCAGTCCGTCTCGGTGGGCTCTCCTCCGCTGATCTCTCCCCGAGCGATGATGATCTCGACTCGCCGGTTTTTCTTGCGTCCCTCGGCGGTTTCGTCGTCGGCCACAGGTCTGGTTTCGCCATAACCGACGGCCATCAAGCGGTCGGGATCGATTCCCTGAATCCTCAAGAAATCACTGACCGACTGAGCCCTCTGTTCAGAGAGTGTGAGGTTGTAGGCATCGGCGCCCGTGGCGTCGGTATGCCCTTCGATACGCACATTGAGGTCGGACATGATCAGGAGAATTCCGGACAGCTTCGCGATGATGATCTGTGTCTCGGATTTGAGTGCCGCCTTGTTGAGATCGAAGAGAATATCCGGCAGATTGAGGATCGTCCCACGAGCCGAGTCGCGCGTCTCGGCGACCTGGGAGAGTGCTCCCTCAAGGCGGCCGGACAATTCTTCGCTCTCTTGGTGGAGGCGGTCACTCTCTGCCCGGAGGCGCTCGCTCTCTTCCTGCATGGCTGCCAACGAGGCGAGCATCGCCGCCTGCTCGGTTTCCAGGGCGGCCTTCTCCGTTGCCATGCGGTTAACGTCCAGTAGGGTTTGTTGGATTGAGGCTTCGGCGGCGGCCTGTCGAAGCGAGAACTCCTTGAGGGCAAGTCGTGCCGTTTCGAGCCCCTGGGCGGCAGAGGCAGACCGTTCTTCGGCTTGAGCCGCTCGAGCTTCAAGGCCGTCCGTTTCTGCTCGCCGCAGGGCGATTTGGCGTTCGAGTTCTTCGGCCTCTTTGCGCCGCATTGTGATTTCAATCGCATCGCTGGAAAGGGCAATCGACCGTCGGCTGTAGTCGGCACGTTGTTTGTCCTTCGAGGCCAGGTTTCGGGCTTGCCCTAGGGTGATGAATGCATTTCGCATCATGTCCGGGACATAACTCTGAGCATCGTGCTGCTGGGCCAGTTGATAGACCTTTTCGGCTTGCCTCAGGTCGAGGGGTACGTTGGAATCCCAGGCGATGTTGGTGATCGACTCAAGTTCGTGGTCGGAAGCATCTGCCAAATTGGAAAACTCGAAGACGTCGGTTGGCGCCTTTTTGGGCTCGGCAGCAATGTTGGAAAACATGACCAATTTCGAGGGTTGGCTGACCCGAGCGAAGGGCTCGGCGGTAATCAGAAGGGCAAAGGCCTTGCGACCGCTGGTGAACTCTATCTGGCCGTTATTTTCCGGCATCCAGAGCTCGCCCAGGTTGTCGAAGGTTCCGTCTCGAGAGATGGCCCATACGACGTAGCAGGTGATGTCCCCCCCAAACAATACCGCCGGTTTCATCTTCTTGAATTCAATTTCAATGTCCGCCTGCCCGTCCTGGAATTCCACCATGCCTTCGACCTCAGCCCTTGGTGCCCGTGAGGTGCCCTGGAAGTCAAATTTGATGTTCTTCCGTTCGGGGAAGGTGATGGCGTTCAGCTGCAGTGAATCTGCCGCCCATGCCGTCAGTGGCGCCAACAATGAAATGACTGAGAGCAATGCGATGATTTTGCGGGACTGTCTCATGATTTCCTCCTTATCGGTTCATCAAGTATACCCGTGACTGAGCGGTGATCACGGCGGCCGTCCCCCCACCCCGTTTGAC
>CBDTUG010000432.1:0-2589 GCA_965363555.1 uncultured Thermoanaerobaculia bacterium | reverse complement strand
CGTCGGATGCTTCGCCGTCACCAACCACTCCAAGACAATGCCTTCGAACTCTTCGGTCGTCAGGCCTGCATGGGTCGCCATGATCAGTTCGAGCAGACCGTGTTCTCCTGCTGCGGCAAGGGCCTCCATATCGCCCTCGAGCACCGCTTTGAAGGGCTGCTCGGTCGTCCACTCAGGATTTTCGGGCGCCAGGGCCTTGACCCGGTCGATGGCGAAAAATAGCTGGAAGTACATCGGTTGTTCGGCCCACAAGGTGCCGTCGTTGTCGAAGGTAGCGATGCGCTCCGAAACCTGCACGAAATCCGGACCGGCCTCGTCAGTCACGCGTGCTACGAAATCAATGATCGACTGTTTGGCCGCTCCCTCGTTCCACGACGACAGCGGGTCGGTCTGGACCGCCACAATCCCCTGCTCGCATTTCGAACAACAACCCAGCATCCCACCGAGAAACACCACAATAACCGCAAGCAATCCAAGAGATCTCTTCGTCATCATCTTCTCCCTTCAAAAAACCCGCCGAACATCAAGCTCGGCGCGGCGTCAATCACTGAAATCCAATCTTTCTATTTATCGATCAACCTCCGTCTGGAACCAGCTTCTCCATCACCTGATCGAGGCTGAAGCTCGCAGCCTTCTGACGAGGAGGGTACTCCTGGAAGGTCGCCAGGAACTGGCCCACATAGGTCTGAGCCGGTACCAGTAAGTAAACACGATCGATCATCCAATCGAAGTAGGTATTGGACGTAATCGACGCCCTTTCATAGGGATCTCGGCGCAGGTTGTAGATCATAGGCACGCGAAGCGGTATGAACGGATCGATCCACGCCTGCAGTGTAGCCTCCGCTCGCTGCTCCATGAAAATCATTTTCCAGTCGTCATAGCGCAGAGCGGTGAGATCCCCGTCGTCGGAGAAATAGAAGATTTCATGCCTCGGGGCAGTTTCGGTCTCGCCAGTCAAGAAGGGAAGGAAATTGTAGCCGTCAAGGTGGACCTTGTAGTGACGACCGATAGCATCGTGACCCGTCAGCAATTTCTCTTTGACATCGGTCTCTCCGGCGGCCGCAAGGAATGTCGGCAGCCAGTCCATGTGGTGCATGATCTCGTTGGAGATTGCACCCGGCTTGATATGGCCCGGCCAACGAACCATCGCGGGCACTCTCCAACCACCTTCCCAGAGCGAAAGAAGGATCTGGAAAATTCCCAATTCTCAGTGTGTTGACTGAGAGTTTTCCCAACCATATACTCCCGAGTGGACAAAAAAAATCAGCACCGGGAAGATCTCAACAAGTCCGAGTGTTCATTGAGAATGAGGAGAACAACAATGAAGAAAATCGCAGTTATTTGTCTACTTGCAACCGCTCTTATTTCGATTCCGGCTTTCGCCGAGGAGGCGCCGGAGGCCGAAGCTCCGGAGCCCCTCTGGACCGGGAACACAGCCCTGAGCTACGTCTCGACCACCGGCAACACCGACACCTCGAGCTTCGGCCTGGACTTTTCCTTTGTCCGAAGGCCGACCCCGTGGGGTTTCGAGGCCTACGGTGTGTTCAATCAAGCCAAAGATTCCGGCCTGACGACGGCAGAACGATACCTGGTCGGGATCCGTGGAATCAGGGAACTCAATGACCGCTGGAGCCTGTTCGCAGGCTTGAGCGGAGAGAAAGACGAGTTCGCCGGTTTTGACATGCGGGCTCTTCTTGAAGCGGGGGTCACCTACAAAGCGATCGACACCGGAAAGATATTCCTCAGCTTCGATGGCGGCCTGACCTATACCGACGAGGACAGAATCGAACCTGAGCCGGACGCCAGCTTCATGGGCGCCATTGCCGGGGTGCATTTCGCATGGAACATCTCCGACAACGCAAAGCTGACCGAAGACCTGGCCTACTACCCGAATTTCGACGACTCGGCCGACTGGCGGATGGACAGCATCACGGCGCTCGAGGCCTCATTGACCGATCTCTTCGGCCTGCGTCTCAGCTACGAATACCGCTTCCGCAACGAGCCGATCGGGGATAACGACGATACCGACACAACGACCAAGGCATCCTTGGTCGTCAAGTTCTGAGGAGATCAACATGGATATCAATTTTGCTAAACTTCTCGCCGGCGCCACCGAATACCTCACGCAATACGGACTGAGCGTCATCGGCGCCATTGCTCTCTTGATCGTCGGCCGGATTGTGGCCGCATGGGGCCGAGGCATCAGCCGCAGGGCTCTGACCAAAGCCGATGTTGACCCGACCCTGGTTGCCTTCTTCGCAAAGGCGATCTACTACCTGATCCTGATCGTCGTCTTAATCGCCGTGCTCGGCCTCTTCGGCGTCCAGACCACCTCACTGATCGCCGTGCTTGGTGCCGCAGGCCTTGCGGTCGGCTTGGCTCTGCAGGGCACGCTCTCCAATTTTGCGGCAGGGGTCATGCTACTGATCTTCCGGCCGTTCAAGCTGGACGATTTCGTTGACATCGGAGGCACCATGGGCTCGGTCGTCGAGATTGGCCTTTTCAGCACGACGTTGAAAACGCCCGACAACGTCAAGATCGTCGTGCCCAATTCCAGCGTATGGGGCGGAACAATCTCCAACTTCAACG
>CBDTUG010000431.1:0-2598 GCA_965363555.1 uncultured Thermoanaerobaculia bacterium | reverse complement strand
GTGTCTCTGTGGTTATTGTCTTTTTCAGGAGGTCTACAGGCGCCTGGGATGTCACCTCATAGCCCTCGCGCATCCACGAAAACTGCTCTCTCATGCGGCGGCAGTTTGCCTCGTCGTTAGCATCGGATCCCCTGGGATGGTGGCGGCGGCCGAGCAGGATCCACTGGTAGGACTGCCGGCTCTGGTGGAAAGTATCAGGACCGACTGGGGAGTCCCGGGCGTCGCCGTTGCCGTCGTGCAGGGCAACCGTACGGTCTATTCCGGCGGTTTCGGCGTTTTGGGCGTACACGATGGCCGCGCCGTAAATCCGAAAACGATCTTCGGCATCGGTTCGGCGACCAAGGCCTTCACCGCGACTGCGGCCGCCATGCTGGTCGACGAGGGCGTGTTGAACTGGGACGATCCCGTGCGTACAACCCTCCCCAACTTCCACCTTCGCGATGGGCAGACGAGCTTGAACTGCACGCTCAAAGACCTGCTGACCCATCGCACCGGACTGCCCCGCCACGACGCCTTGTGGTATCGGTCGGACCTCGGGCGAGACGAGATGATCAAACGCCTGCGCTATTTGGAATCAAGCGCCAAATTTCGTGACCGGTTTCAGTACTCAAACCTAATGTATATGGTTGCGGGCCGCCTGATCGGACAGGCCTCGGCATCAACATGGGAGAAGTTTGTTCAACGTCGAATTCTCGAACCCCTGGGCATGTCGAGGACCTTCTTCGAAGGCGCCCCTCAATCTGAAACCAACGTCGCTCAACCTCATCGACTCGGGCCGTCAGATGTCGCCCTGTCCGTTCCGCCCTACACCGGGTGGGCTGTCGGACCAGCCCTTTCGATGTGCTCGTCAACCGACGACATGGCCCGATGGCTCAAGGTCCATCTTGCGGCCGGCCACCACGACCGACAGACAATTCTGCCCGACAAGGTCCTCAAGAGTCTGCACCAACCCATCGTTACGGTGGCCACGCCACCAACACTGGAAAGTCCCCTCTCTGCCTATGCTCTGGGCTGGTTCGCCCAGACCTATCGAGGCAGTCTGATGGTGCACCACGGAGGATCGATCGACGGATACTACTCCCTGGTCGCCTTACTGCCCTTTGAGGACATCGGCATCGTCGTCCTGACCAACAGATCCCGCAACCGGGTCCCAGAGGTCATCTCCAGATGGGTCTTCGACCGGCTACTGGGTCTGAACAACATTAACTGGAATCGACGTTACCGCGAGGAACACCACACTCTGCTCGAACTCGAAAATGCGGAATGGACCCGCATCAAGGCGTTGAAAAACCTCAAATCGTCGCAAATTTTCCCGCTGGGCGACTATGTCGGGAGCTATGACCACCCTGCTTACGGCAGATTGACTGTTGAATTTCGAGAGGACGGTGATCTGACGGGGGAGTTCCGTGACCTCGCCGGGTGGCTGGAGCACCTGGCCGGCGAGACCTTCATCTTCCACTTCGACGCTGAAGGCCTCGGCGACCGCTTTATCATCACCTTTGCCTCAGCAGACGGAGAACAGGTCAACGCCGTCGCCGCCCGGTTGCAGTCGGGCGTGGCACCGGTGGTATTCGAGCGGGTGGCGCGGCGGAACGAAACGGCAGATTGAACCACGAAGACACGAAAGGTTTGGCGACGGGGCAGGCGAGACGCCTGCCCCCATAATGAACCCCACCGATTGTGGCGGCGGCCGTCTCGCCCTTCCGCTCGTCGATCATCCCCCGTTCGAAAACGCCCCCATTTTCTCTTCTGTCAGGCGGCGGCCTCCGGAGAAGGCCTCGGGCACCTCGGCGAAGGTGCAGATATGGTTGAAGCCACACCAGGCACAGAGAATGCCGGGTTTGGCGGGGAACTCGGTCGTATCCAATGCCGCTTCGGCCATATTCTTGAATCTCTCGAGCAGGTCACGGCCCTTTCCCCGCTTGACCTCTTGCCAGTTAGATTTCCCGTGGCGGAGATAGTGATAGCCGGCCAGGGCGACCTCATCATCGTGATTTTCCAGTGCACAGGCGGCATAAAGGGGCGCCTGCATACCTTCGGAGAAATCCGATGGGTCGCCCATGTTTTTTGAAGTCTTGTAGTCGACGACGAAGAGAACGCCCTGGGCCGTTCTGCCGACCCGGTCGGCAAAACCCGTGAAACCGATGCGCTCAGAGAGCCGCTTGCTGAAACGCTGCTCAAGAGCCAACGTTTCGGAACGATCCATGGCCCAGGCCTGCTCGTGAAATCGCTCCAACATCTCCCGGCCCCTTCGGTGGTAGGTATCCGGCCCGTCGGCAGTACGAATGATTGCCACATCCTCAGGCCAATCCTGACACCACGTCTCTTCGAAGCGCTCCATCACATCGGCCAACACCGGACTTCGGCCCTCTCTCCGCTCGTTATACATCCACTCGAGAACGTCATGAACCGTCGTGCCCAGGAAACTCTCGATCGAACGAAATGCCTCCTTGAGACCCTTGAGATAGCGCAATCGGTAGCGAAAAGCACACTGATGGAATGTCTTCAAACGAGAGAAAGAAAACTGATTCGAAGGCGTCGGCCGAAGAGTCCGAGTATCACTCATCGGAAGAGTGTAGCTTGGCACGCACGCCCGGG
>CBDTUG010000430.1:0-2602 GCA_965363555.1 uncultured Thermoanaerobaculia bacterium | reverse complement strand
CTTGTGTTTGCAGCCCTCATTGTTGCAGTTTTCACACTGCTTAAAATCTATGACGAGGCAGAGCGGACCGGAAGAACCATGGGTCTTTCGGTTGATGACGAACATACGGAACTGACGATCACCAGAATAGTTCCCGGCCTTCCGGCAGACCTGGCCGGGCTCAAGGCCGGCGACACGATCCTGAGCCTCGCGGGCACCCAAACCGACTCCCTGCAGGACCTCCTTGGTGCCACGTCTACCCTGACTCGAAGCGAGGCCACGAACCTCACAGTCCTCCGGGAAGGCGTACAGACTACCTTTCAGCTGACACCAGGCACACCCTTGCCCTGGGGCCGCCTACTCTTGGATCTCATTGCGGTTTTTGGATATACCGCAGTCGCCCTCCTGGCCAGGTTCCGTGCGCCCAACGTACTCCCTTCTCGACTGCTCTCGTTCTTCTCGATAGCCGTCGCTCTTGAGTTGGCGCTCCCGGCTTCCACTTCACTGATCCCAAATTGGTTCGTCATTCGAGAGGTGGTTTTTTATCTTCTCACCGGTCTCCAACTGGGACTGGAACTGCACCTGGCATCAGTCATTCCCAAGAGATACGCCTGGTTCAAGGACCGTCCCTGGCTGGCCCCGCTTTACTATTCAGTGGGCCTCTCGGTGGGCAGCATCACCGCTTTGCTCTCGGCAGCAGATTTTTTCGGTATCGAAGTCGCCTCCGGGCCGGCAGGTTTTGCCGGCAACGCCATGAACAACGTGGTTCTCGTCGGATGGGGCCTAGCCGTGGTCGCCATTCTCATCGTGCAATTCCGGAAATCGACAACCCCGGGTCACAGAAATCAGGCCCTGGTGATCTTGAGCGGCGTCATCCCGTGGGCGATCTACAACAGCGTCAGTTCAGTCGCCTCAATCCAGGGCATTTACCTGGGACCCTGGTTCGACTTCGCACAACCGATCGTGCTGCTCCTTTACCCGGTCGTCATTTTCATCGCCATTTTCCGCTACCATCTCTTCGACATTCGTGTCGCCTTCAAGCGCAGCCTGGTGTTGGTTTTTGTCACCATCGTCGTCTTGGCACTTTTCTCGGCCATCTTTGAAGCCCTCTCCAGCCAATTCGGTCAGATTGAGCAAGCGGGGCGCCTGCAGGTGGCACTCTTCGCCCTGACAATGCTCATGCTCGGCCTGCTTTTCAATCCGGTGCGGCGTTTGATTCAGCGAAGGGTCGACGTCCGATTTTACCCGGAGAGGATTGCGCAGCGGGAGCACCTCGCGGAACTTGCGGCAAATCTCCCCTCTTTGGGCAGCCTAGGAGCGATTGGCCGCCACGTTGTCGAGGAGGTCAGCAGAGTCTTCCAGGTGACCTCCGCCACCCTGTTGGTCTCCGATCCCGCCAGCGGGTTGCTCTTGTCTCTGGCGACCGCCTCTGACGAACCCTTGGGTGACAAGGATGTTTCCCTGCTCCTGGATAGTAACGACAGCGGCATCGATCAACTCAGGGAGGCCAGGAGGCCAGTGCCGGCCGATATCCTCGCCAACACCAGTCCGGCGTTGGCACAAAGAATCAGCGCGCTGGGAGCTGAAACAGGCATCGGTTTGCTTAACGGCGACGCCCTTGTCGGACTGCTGCTGCTGGGACCAAAAACGGACCGAGGCGCTCTTTCAACGGAAGAACTGGATCTACTCAGGCTGTTTTCCCTCAACGTCGCCACAGTATTGGAAAATGTCCGGCTGTTTCAGTCAGCAACCTACGAACAGCTGACCGGTCTCTTGAGGCGAGAAGCGATCCTCGAAGCCCTCGATGTCGAGATTGAGCGGGCCAGCCGCTACGAACGGCCCTTAACGGTCGGCATGATCGATCTCGATCACTTCAAAGCGGTCAACGACACCTGGGGACACCTTGCCGGTGACGCGATGCTGCAGAGAGTCGCCACCGAAATCAAAAATTGCCTTCGGTCAACCGACCAGATAGGGCGCTACGGCGGAGAGGAATTCCTCTTCTTTCTCACCGAAACCGATCTCGAGACGGGTGTTCGGGTCGCGGAGAAACTCAGGGTCTCCATCGAGAACCTGCCCTCACCCGTCTTTGAGGCGCCGGACCTTCACATCACCGCCTCGATTGGGTTGACCGACCTCCCAGAGGACTTTGATTCACCTCCGACAGCCACTGACCTCATCAGGGCGGCGGACGGGGCACTGCTTCAAGCGAAGGGTGCGGGTAGAAACAGGGTGGTGACTGCAGGATCCTGAAGGGTAGAGGCCTCAAGGTTACCGCAAAACAAAGGATGCAGCTGGCCTCTACCCTTCAGGATCCTATGGTGCGCTTCGCGCATTCCGGTTTCAAAAAAAGGGCGGCCCGAAGGCCGCCCTCATTATCGGAGACATCAGTTATTCGGTAATACCAGCTGCTTTCTCGAGCATCGCGGTTGTCAGCGACTTGGGCCGCTCGAGCGCGTATCCCAACGCTCTGTCCCAGGTGATGTTGGTCAGCACGCCGAGGGCACGACCGACGCCAAACAGAACGGTGTAGAAATCCCACTCCGTCAGACCGTAGTACCACTGAATCACACCGGATTGTGCATCGACGTTGGGCCACGGGTTCTTCGCCTTGCCCTGTTCC
>CBDTUG010000429.1:0-2606 GCA_965363555.1 uncultured Thermoanaerobaculia bacterium | reverse complement strand
GATCTGTTTGATGACCGCGTTGGAAATCGCATCCACGGCGCCGATGATGGCGCCTCCAGCCATCAAACCCGAGGCAATCAAAATGCCTCGGTCAGTTCGCGCCTTGACGGTCCCCTCCGAGTCGTCCGAGCGTTTGCGGGCGACAAACCACGACAGGATGCCGCCGAGCAGAACGGGAGTATTGAGTTCCATCGGAAGGTACATGCCGAGGGCAAAGGCCAGGGGCGGCACGCCGGCCATTCGAAGGATCAGGGAGAGCAGAACCCCGAGTCCGAAGAGATACCACTGCAGGGGCGCGGCCTGAGCTCCGAAGATTCCGACCAGGATCTCTTTCATTGCTGACGCCTGGGGCGCCGGAATGGCTGCCGTGCCGAAGCCTTGCCCGGCATCGGCCTGGGACATGACCCACATCATGATGCCGCAGAATATGGCGGCAACGAGGGTGCCGAGGAATTTCAGGCCCAGCTGACGGGCCGGGGTCGCGCCGATCCAGTGACCCACTTTGAGGTCCGAGGCCAGAGCGCCCGAAGCTGCCAGAGCGGTACAAACGACTCCGCCGACCATCATCGTGATGAACATGCCGGTTCCGCCGGTCAGTCCCAACTTGAGAAGGATGAAACCCGTAATGATCAGTGTCAGCATCGTCATGCCGGAGACCGGGTTGGTGCCGACGATGGCGATGGCGCGGGCTGCGACCGGTGCAAAGAGGAAAGCAATCAGCATCACCAGGCCGGTGCACACCGCGGCAAATACCAGCGAGCTGCCGCTGCCGAGGCCGAAGGAAAAAAAGAGGAACGCCGCCACAGCGAAGATCACCAAGCCGACGATGGTGAATTTTCCGGAAAGGGAACGGTCGATTCGAGGTACTTCGGTCATCGAGCGTTTGTCCTGGTGGCTCATGCCGACAATGTTGGCGCCGATCGATTTCACCATCGACGGCATCGAACTGAGGATACCGAGGATTCCCGCCCCGGCAATTCCACCCACGCCGATGATGCGTACGTAGTTCTTGAAGACCTCGTCGATGCCCATCTCGCTGATGGGGATGGCGCCTGGGGCGAGAATGTCCGGGACGTAGACACCGATGGCATGAACCAGAGGTACGAAGACAAAATACGAGAGAAACGACCCGGCACATATGATCGCGGCGTATCGTAGACCAACGATGTAACCAATGCCGAGGATCGCTGCGTTGTTGAGTAGCCGAAGGGTCATGAATTGACGTTCAAGAATGCTGCTGAGGCCGACCGCTCGAAAAGTGATCTCCTCTGCCATCATATGAAAGGTCGTGACCAGTCCGTCATAAACGGCTCCGATACCGGCCGCGAGGGCGAGGACTTTGGCCTGGGAGCCCGCGCGTTCGCCCGTCAGGAGAATCTCGGTGGTCGCCGTGCCTTCGGGCCACGGGAAGCGCCCGTGCATCTCGACCATGAAGTGATAGCGAAGGGGAATCAGGAAGAGCACTCCGAGGCAGCCGCCGAGGAAGGAAACAATGATCACCTGCAGAATGGTCGGCTCCGTGACCCCTGAGCCGGGCTCCGCAGCCAGCATATAGAGCGCCGGGATGGTAAACACCGCGCCGGAGACGACGTGCGACGAGTTGGCGCCGATCGACTGAATAATCGTATTTTCCAGCAGGCCGCTCTTACGGGCGAAAAGAGGGGAGAGACCGATAGCCAGGATTGCAATCGGGATTGCCGCTTCGATGCCCTGACCCACCCGCAAAGCGAGGTAGGCCGCGGCCATCGAGAAGATCGCGCAGAAGATCAGGCCCATCGTCACCGACCGAGTTGTGACTTCGTAGATCCCGTTCTCGTCAGGGATCACGGGCACATAAGTCTCCCCCGGTTCCAGAGGGCGGCGGGCATTTTCCGGCAATTCTGCGATGTTCGAGCTTTGGTTGTGTTCCACTGTATTTCCTCACACAAGGGATTATTGCCGGCACAGTGTAAACGACTCTGATGGAATACAGGTGCAGCCGGCGGCGTTGCAGAATTCGATATCAGGCGCTTCAAAATCGGAAAGCGGTTTCAGCGCGACTATTGACCAGGGGCTTGGTCATGTCTGGGTCATGTAATCGTCGGAATGGACGCCTTCTCCTGGCCCCCGCCAGGGTGGTTCTGTGTTGGGCGGGGGTCAACTTGTTCAGGTCATTGCCCTACCCACAAATCCGTTAACCCCTCCCACCAAGCCCATCACCGCTATCTGACCTAATTAAGCAATCACTTAAAGAATCTTCCTTGATCTCAGCCAAAATAATCAGCTTTGCCCGCCTGCCCCACTAACCAACCTACAGAGTGTCCGAAAGTTCCTAATGGGTGGGTGGGTGGCACCCATCAGAAAAACGCTGGTAGGTGTTTCGCCCCGCACGCTTTGCCTGGTACATGGCCATGTCGGCATTCCTCATGAGGGACACGCCGTCCTCGCCATCCTCGGGAAAAAGGGCGAATCCCACGCTGGTGGTGACCCTAAGAACCAGCCCGTCGAGGGAAAAGGCATTCTCGAAGCCCGCAACGATCTTCTCGGCAGCAATGAAGGCGTCCGCGACACCGGCCAGTCCCGTCAAGAGGAGGCAAAACTCGTCCCCTCCAACGCGGGCTACTGTA
>CBDTUG010000428.1:0-2634 GCA_965363555.1 uncultured Thermoanaerobaculia bacterium | reverse complement strand
AGCGAAACGACGCCGGGGACTTCGCCGACCTTGTCCCGCCAGAGGTTGACCAGGACGTTAGATGAGACGGTACGGACGTCCGACCCGAGAAGCTCGACGTTGACCTCGCCAACATTCGATGACGTACCGCCGATACTCGCCTTTGCAGTTGGTCCGTGACCGCCCTGAGACGGCTTTTCGCCTACGGTCAAGGAAGTATGGCGAAGATATTTTTGATCGTTGTCGGGGTCTTCGGCTTCGACCTCGGCCGTGACTTCATGGGCAGCCTTTTCGATGCGGGAGAGGATTTCCTCGGTGAGTTCAACCGGCGTGCCCTGGGGCATGGTCAGGGAAGCCACCATGTTGTCTGCATCGACCTTGGGCATCAGGCTGAATTTGAGGTAGCCGCTGGCCACTGTGCCGACCACCATCAGTAACGTCGCAATCGAGACAGCAACTGTGGCGTACCTCCATTCGAGGGTCAGGTCCAGAGTTCGGCGGTAGGGGCCGTCGATGAACTGCTGCAAGAGTCCTTGAGCCTTGAGTTGCACTTTTTCAAACGCTGAGATGAACCCTGAGATCAGGGGCCATTTGCGTCCCCGGACGCTGAGGTGGGCAGGAAGGATGATGAGGGCCTCGACCAGCGACATCGCCAAGACGGCGATGACGACGATCGGGATCTGGCGCATCACCTTGCCCATCATTCCGGCGACGAAGAGCAGGGGAGCGAAGGCGGCGATGGTCGTGACGATCGCGAACGTCACCGGTACGGCCATCTCTCTGACCCCTCGGATGGCCGCTTCGATTGGGCGCATGCCCTTTTCTAAGTAGGTGTAGATGTTCTCTCCTACAACGATGGCGTCATCGACCACGATGCCGAGGGAAACAATGAAGGCGAACAACGAGACCATGTTGATCGATACGCCAAAATGAGGTGCGAGCCATAGACCACCGAGGAAGGAAATCGGGATACCCATCGTCGTCCACAAGGCCAGGCGCAGGTTGAGGAAGAGGGCCAGACAGAGGAAGACAAGAATCAGGCCAAGTCGTGCATTTCGAAGCAATAACCCAATGCGCTGGCGCAAGACGATGGAGTCGTCATCCCAGGTTGCGACCGAAATGCCTGACGGGAGTGTTGGGGCGATAGTTTCAAGGTATTCCTTCGTGATTCGGGCGATTTGAAGGGCACCCTCATCACCGACCCGGTAGACCTGAATCAATGCGGCCGGTTGACCGTCGAATCGTGAGGCTGTGTCCGAATCCTCAAATCCGTCGATGACCGTGGCGATATCCTCAAGGAGTAACCTTGTGCCGTCCGAACGGGTGACGATCGTAATTTTTTCGAATTCTGCGCCTTTGTATTTCTGGCCCTTGGTGCGAAGGAGAATTTCACCGCCCTCGGTCTTGACGGCGCCCCCCGGAAGGTCGAGCGAGGACAGCTTGACGGCGGTGGCTACTTGCTGGAAGCTCAGGCCATACCGCCGCAAGGCTTCCTCGGAGACCTCGATGGAGATTTCGTAGTTACGAACGCCGCTGACGTCGACTTGAGAAATACCAATTCCGGCGGTCAGATCGTCGCGGACCTTCTCGGCCAGGGCCTTCAGCGTCTTTTCTGATGCTTCCCCGAACAGCGCGACTGTGATGACCCGTCTCCGGGTGTCGGCCATGGCGACCACCGGCTTTTCGGTTTCGGCAGGGAAGGTTTCGATTCTGTCGACGGCGGCCTTGACGTCGTCAAGGACTTCTTGATCATCTGCGTCCTCGTACAACTCGACGGTGACGGTTCCCATGCCCTCCAGTGCTGACGACCGGAGTCTTTTGATGCCCTCGATGGAGGCGATCGCTTCCTCGACCCGGATGCAAACGCCCTCTTCGGATTCGGCCGGCGTGGCGCCACGGTAGGGGACCTGGATTGTGATCGTGTCGGTGTCGAATTCAGGGAACACCTCGAGTTTGGTCTGAAACAATGACAAAGCGCCGGCGACCAGGATGCCGACCATCAGAAGGTTGGCCGCGACGTGATGCCCGGCGAACCACGCCAGTGGGCCTTTGTCGAAACTCACGCGAGACTCCCAGGCCCGGTGGAGCAGGGAGCCCGATAGGTTGGCCGGCCCAGCTGAGAAGTTGTTCCAGGTAACAGGCTGCAGGTTTCAGGAAACACAAGGGATTCTTCGATTTGAGACCTGATGCCTGAGGCCTGAGACCCGACAATTGGGTTGTTGCTCCGAGATTTCGAAGATGTTGCGGCATCAGAGACCACGGTCGCCGTTTCAACGGCCCTGACCAACATGCCGTCTGTGACGGCGTCGAGTTGACTGACGACTACGAGATCGCCTGGTTCGAGGCCGGCGGAGACATAGGAGGTATCTTGATCGGTTCGGACAATAGTGACCGGAATGAGCCTGAGTTGTTCGCCCTCGACAGTCCAGACGGTGTTGTTCTCGTGAACGGCATGCCTGGGTACGACGACGACCTGCTCAAGGTCGTAGCCCGAAATTTCTACCTTGACGAAGGTGCCAGGAAGCAACGGGATTTCATGGCCGGTCGTCTTGAATGGATTTGGAACGGCGATGACGACGGGGACCATTCGGGAGGCCGTATCGACTCGTGCTTCAATTCGTACGACCTCGCCTGACCAAATTTGGGTCACGCCGC
>CBDTUG010000427.1:0-2637 GCA_965363555.1 uncultured Thermoanaerobaculia bacterium | reverse complement strand
CTCTTCCGATCTCCTTCAAGATCAACTTCAAGATCTTCATGCTCGCTTCTCTGGGATCCCGTGGTCTACGATTCATGGCCGAAGGTGTACTGCTTTTCTTCTTCGGTGCGCGAATCCGGGTCTTTCTGTTCGACTACTTCAATTGGATTTCACTTGCTTTTGTCGTGATGCTGGTAGGTGGTTTCTGGGCTGTGCAGCACTTCGGTCATCGAGCCTCTCAGGCGCATGGGGATCCGGCCCGACCTTCTCAACACCGATCTACTACGAGGTCCAATACACCATGATCTTTGACGCTTTCTCGATTCACTCGCTCAACGTACGCCGAGTACGCCTTCTCTCCCTCATCTTGCGAGAACGTCAAATCTCATGGCGTCCTGAGCCTCTCGCGACGACCCGTGGTGAGAAGGTCGGGCCAGCCGGTGAATGACGAATCTTTGTCACGCCATTATTTGGTTCGTGGGCGGGTTCAGGGTGTCGGATTTCGGAATTTCGTGTGGAAGACGGCCGTAGAACTGGGGATACAGGGGTGGGTCCGGAATCTCTCAGACGGCAGCGTCGAAGTTGCCGCTTGGGGTTCGGACGTTCAACTCGACGCCTTCAAAAACGCCCTGGGTCTTGGCCCTCGTTGGTCCCAGGTTGACTCTGTGGTTCAGGAACAGCCGCCGAAAAGCGAACTCCCGGCGGGGCAGTTCTCGATAAGGAAATGAAATGCAGTGGTTGGGTGAGGTTCCGTCTCCTTCAGTTTGCGAATCTCTCGGCCTGGTGATTGAAAGGGTCCTGGAACAGGGCGCTTCGAAACCGAAAGCGTGGATATTTCTTGACCGGGATGGTCGGTGGCAGGACGCGACAGCCGGTCTCTCTCTGGCCGAGCGTAGGTCATGCGTGGCGATTGCTTTGAATGATCAGGAGCTGGTGGACGCTGCCCGGTGGTCGATTGGTGGTGGGGTCTATCTGCCGCCGTCCGTGTTACGGGTCTCGGCGGCCTGTCGTGCCGCCGGAGAGGCATCGGCGCTCCCTTCGTGGATTGCGGATCCCGAAACCGTTTCCGAATTTTCTACAAGAAAAAACGTCCTGACTGTCGCCCTCAAGCCTGCGGACCTCTGGCAGACCATGGTCGGGCTTCGGGGCCAACTGGAGCTGCTTGGGGCGTTGGCCGAAGCCCTCGAGCGTCCGGCGGTCATTGGTCCAGGCCCGTCCCTGAGCCTGGGTGGGTCGGATCGGGTCGCCATCGAGACCGCATGGGAGAATTTGGCGACTCGGCCCCAGTGGGCAGCGGGGGGCTATTTCCTTGATTTTGGGGACTCGGATCTCAGTGTGACCGACGATATCAAAGGCCGATGGTGGCCGGTCGCCCTGTGGCCGTCGGCCAAGGTCGTCGCCAGATGGAAACTCGATGCGGCAAATACGACGTGCCCCTGGCGCCTGGAAACGGACAGAGGGGTGGCACTTCAAACGGAGGCGGTTTGCACTCAAGCTGAGTTGGAACGATCGAATGCCGATATCGTCAGAATCCATCGTGTGCTGTCTTCCGAAATCGAGCGTGAAGGTTCGCCTGGGGCTGTTGTCATCGAGGCCCTGGCACGAAGGGCCGATCGCTCAGGCCACACCTTGTGGATCCCGGGTGTTTCACCAGTGGCGGGCGCCGTCATTCGCCGTTGGGGTTTGGGTGTGTGGGTTGATGGTTTGGTGCTGAAGGGACGAGATCCCGGGTCGGGAGGTATTGATGACGAAAAATAATACCTGCCCGGGCGTCCAGTTTTGAACGTTTCACGAAAGGCCCTTGCCGGTCTTGTTGCGGTGGTGGTTCCCGCACTTGTTTTCTCGATTGTTGTCGGCAGCGGGTACGACGGCAAGCCGTTCTTGCGCGGAGATTGCCCCTACTACGTGGCGGCTGCTCGGTCCATAGTCGAAGATGGTGAACTTGCCCTCGGAAATCAACTTTGGCAGCCCTGGCATGCCCACAATACCAACGTGGCTCTTGACCGGGAGGGGCGATTCGTTCCCAAACATCCACTGTGGCTGTCTGTTGCCGTGATTCCCCTTCTTCTGCTGTTTGGCGATCAGGGGGCCCTGATATTCAACCTGCTGCAACTGCTCCTGCTGTGTGGCCTGATGTTCGTGCTCGCAAGGCGTGTTGCCGGCCCCTGGCCCTCTGCGGTTGCGGTCTGCCTGACGGCCACCTTGTCGTTCTTGCCTCATTTTGCATGGAATTTTTCGCCTGATATCTTTACCGCGGTTCTCCTCCTCGCTTCCCTGGTGGTCCTGCCGAAGGATCGGGCGCCACACCTCGGGCGGCACATCATGGCCGGTGTGTTTCTGGGCCTGGCGACAACCGCCAAACCGTCCTTTGCACTTGCCGCAATCGCATTCCCGCTTTCGTGATTGGGGGCCTGATTCCGGTTGCCCTGTGGATGGGCCTGAACCAGCACCTCTTCGGCCACCCTCTGGTTACTCCATACGACCGAATCGTGCACTTCACCGAAGCGGGCATCGAACTGCACTCGAATCGGGAGGATTTCATCCAGCCCCTGTGGCGGGTTGTCCGTGACCAGATCATGCTTCCGGGAAAAGGGCTGTTGCCGACTAGTGTACTGCGTCTGAAGTTCATTCCATTTATTTGCGCTTATCCGCACCGCT
>CBDTUG010000426.1:0-2641 GCA_965363555.1 uncultured Thermoanaerobaculia bacterium | reverse complement strand
AGCTGACAGCTTTTATTACCACACGTCTGAAGGCACCCTGAACCTCTCGACCGGCCGGCCTCCGAGCAGGTGCTCATCGATGATGTCCGAGACATCTCCGGAGGTAATGCCGCCATACATGACGCTTTCGGGATAGACCAGAACGATCGGCCCCAACTCGCAGGGCCCAAGGCAACCGGTCCGCGTCAAACGGAAACGGCCTTTGAGGTCCCGGGCTTCCAGCTGCTCGGCGAATTCCGTCAGCAGAGCCTGAGCGCCTGTCAGAGTGCACGATCCCTTGGGATGGCCGGGAGGCCGGGAGTTGAGGCAGATGAAGATGTGTTTTTCAGGTTTCGGCATGATCCTTCTTCCTTCGTATCGATCTCACTCTCCCTAACCCAAGCACGGCCTAAACTCTTCCCGAAGAGCCGCTGACTCCAAGGCCCACGAACATATCTCAGCGCTCAAGCAATCAGCCAACGGCCCTCGCTGCTGACACCGAGTCGGGCTTGTGATTGCGTTCGGCAATTCGTACACTCCGGAGGTGAAACCAGCAATTACCAGGGCACCTTCCAACCGGCCCCGTGCTCCGATCGACCGGCTCCTCAACCCAGGACGCCTCGCCACGCTGGTAGTCTGGCTCGCCTGCGGCATCTCTTTTGCCACCGAACAACCCATCGATCATTTCGAATCAAAGCCGCCCAAGCAGCGTTCCATTTCTACCAGCGGCCCCTCGAATATTGACCGATCAACCGCCGAAAACCTCCTTGCTATCGGTTACATCGACTCGAGCCCCACCCGTTTTGACAGCGTCGGCGTGGTCGTCCACCAGCCAGGCGCCCCCTCGCCGGGGTTCAACCTCTATCTCTCATCCCACGCCGCCGAAGCCATCCTTGTTGACATGGAGGGAAGGCAGGTTTGCCGGTGGCTCATTGACTCCCCGCAATTGGCCGGTGCGCCGGCGCCTGCCCACCACAAGGGGCCATGGCCGATGTTCTGGAGAAAGGTCCACCTGCTTGCCGGAGGGGATCTGCTGGCGATTCACGACGGTTACGGGATCATTCGGATCGATAAGAATTCCAACGTGATTTGGATCGCAGCAAACGGCGCCCATCATGACATGTGGGAATCGTCAGATGGGAGAATCTTCGTGCTGGCGCGCACCCTGATCGAGGACAAAAAATATCGGGCCGACGGCCCGGTACTCAATGACAAGGTCCTTGAGCTTGGCTCCGACGGCACGACCCTTCAGTCGTGGTCCATCCTTGATGCACTGAAAGGCTCGGTTTACTCGTTTCTGCTTGACCTCTCCCACGGAAAAGCAGGAGACCCGCTTCACAGCAACTCGATTCAAGTCGTCGACTCGGAGGCGGCTGTTCCCGAAATGGGCATCGAAAACGGCGATTTCATCATCTCTTGTCGCGCCATCGACACTGTCATTTCGCTCAATCCGAAACATCAAACAGTAACCTGGGCCTTCACGCAGCCCAACTCAAAGCAGCATGATGCCCGGGTGCTCGACGGTTTTCGGATGACCCTCTTCGACAATTCCGACTGCCAGGTGGGCTCGAGAGCCACCCTGCTGGACATTCGCACCTCAGACTCTCTTCGGTCGTTCCCGCCTCCACCCTCCACAGCTCTGTTCTCGCGCTGCTGCGGCACGACCCAACTTCTCCCCAATGGGAATCTTTTGACGACGTTTACTGAAGAGAGTGTCGCGTTGGAAACCGATGCTTCGGGAGAGGTTGTCTGGGAGTTTCGGAACCCCCACTATTCAGTCGCTCCCAAAGCAAGTCCCGGATCACGGGCCATGTTTTTCGAGGTCGAAAGGATCCCAGTCGACCGTGTGAGTGGTTGGCTGACCATCGATTCGGGAGCGCCGAATGCAACTGAATTCCGAAACACGCCAGGGGGAGCTGACCAATGAAAATCGTACATACTGGAGATCCGGGAATCTTGTCATTGCGTTCCGACGTGATCGGCTGCCTTGTTTTCGTCGGCCTGCTCTTCATCGCCGGCGGGGGGCTTACGATTGCCCTCGTGCTCGAAATGCTTCCCATCGATGCCTTTTTCGAACCTGATTTGAAGAATGTCGCTCTGGCGGCCGGAGGCCTGAGTGTCATCCTCGGTCTGGTGTTCATCGGTGGCCGCAGCGGCAAGATCTTTGACTCCCGCCGGCAGTCGCTGATCTCCTGGTCGGGTCTTTTTGTCCCGATGCGGCGGAAACACCAACGCCTGGATGGCTATTCGTGGGTTGTTCTGGTCAAGGAGACCCGCAAGGGCAAGAAATCGTCGACCACTTTCTTCCCGGTCCGCCTGGAGGGCGAACGTGGGCCCGCGTTGCAGATCGACACCTGCTCCGACGCTCTCGAAGCCCGGCGCCTGGCCGAGGCGGTGGCCAAGGTCATTCGCCTACCATTGACCGACTCGACATCCGGCGAGGCGGTCATCCGCGAACCCGACCATCTCGACGAATCCTTGCGTGACCGCATGCGTCGCCTCGGCGAGAGGATCGAGATGCCGTCCCGACCCAACACCATGCGTTCGCAGATTCAAGCCACATCGAGCGAGGTCGTTGCCGAGCTCCCGGGCATGAGTACCAAGGTCCGCCTGATCATGAATGTCGTCGTTTTCGTCTTCGTACTTGGAATCGGCGTGCCCT
>CBDTUG010000425.1:0-2641 GCA_965363555.1 uncultured Thermoanaerobaculia bacterium | reverse complement strand
GACATCTCCGAGGCATTATCGACTCCATCAGTGACCAAAATGGCAGCCCGCCGCGCATGCCGAGCGTTCTCCATGACGTCGGGCACGCGATGGATCATGTCGTAGAGCGCTGTCGTGCTCCAGGGTTTCAGGGTCTCCAGCACCCTCGGCAACAGGTACCAGCTCATGCCAAAGGGGAAACGTTCGAGTACCCGATCGTCCCCGAACGTCCAAAGGGCAAGCCGATCCTCGGGCCGGCGCTCGGTCAAGAAGGCCTTGGCCAAATTCTGCCCAGCCAAAAGCTTACGGCCGTTCATCGATCCCGAGGTATCCAGGATGAAACCGAGGGCCAAGGGCAGATCGGCCTCGCGACTGAGGTCCCGGATCGGCACAGGCAAACCGTCAACTTTGAGCCGAAAGTCGTCGCGGGAGACCTTGGAGACGACCCGACCGCCGTTGGTTCGAACCGTCACAGGGAGCACAACCGCCTCGACATCAACGCTGCCTCGATACTGCTGTGCCTCCAGGAGAGCACATGTCCCAATAGCAGCCACCGCCAAGATGGCTGCAATCAACCCCCTCACAACGACGTCCGAATCATTCGTCCGCTTCCAGACCCTTGCGGACGTCACCACCGGTGGAGTCCCGGTAGCGTTCGGCGAAGGCCTTCACAGGACCAACCCCCTCGTCGAGGTCAATCCGCTGCACACGATGCATGGGGAGAAAAAGAGCCGAGGGGGTCAAGAGCCGTTCGCCACCGGCCGCTTCCTGCCGAAGCCAGTCCTCGACGCCGCCCAGATCCAAACCCCGCAGAGCAACACCAACCGCATCCAGGCGCTGCAGAAGACCCCAGAATTTCTCTTTTGGATCCCGGCAATGCACAATGACGATGTCTCCGACATCCAATGAACTCATGGGGTCAGTCTAACCCTGCTGGGAGAGTTCCAACAACACCCCACCGCTTGCCTTCGGGTGGACAAAGCAGATTCGGCAACCGTGCGCACCGGGTTGGGGTTCGTCGGAAAGCAACCGGAAACCCTTGGCCTTGAGCTCGGCCATCGCGGCTTCGATATCGTCGACCCGGAGGCAGATATGATGGAGCCCCGGCCCCCGTCGCTCAATATGTTTGGCGATTGGCGAGTCGGGTCCGGTCGGCTCGAGCAGTTCCAATTGCCCATCCCCCACCGGCAGAAAGGCAACCTTGACCCCTTGTTCGGGCACTTCATCGGTGCCGGTTACGGCCAGGCCCAGGGCCTCGTAAAAAGGGGTAACCTCCGCCAGGCTGTTCACGGCGATTCCAATATGGTCCAGTGTCGGTTTGCCCATGATCAGCTTGTGCCCGCGTCCTTCGAAACACCGGAAGGCGCCATGCGCCGCAGCAATTCCCGCGCTATCACCAGGCGCTGGACCTCGGAGGTACCTTCGCCGATCGTGCAGAGCTTGGAATCCCGCCAGGCTCGCTCCACTGGATAGTCCTTCGTATAACCGTAGCCCCCGTGAATCTGGATAGCCTCTTCGGCCGTCCTGACCGCCACCTCGGAGGCGTAGACCTTCGCCATCGCTGACTCCAGCGTCGAATTCTCACCACGATCTTTCTTGACGGCCGCCCTGAGAATCAACAACCGGGCGGCGTCGATCTCCGTCGCCATGTTGGCCAGCTTGTGCTGAATCGCCTGGAACGAAGAGATCTTGCGGCCAAACTGTTCGCGGACAGTGGAGTACTCCAGGGCCGCATCCAGGGCGCCCCTGCCAATGCCCAAGGCCAGCGCGGCAATCGAGATGCGGCCTCCGTCAAGGATCTTCATCGCCTGCACGAAGCCGTCGCCCTCATCCCCCAGAATGTAGTCCGCCGGAATCCGACAATTCTCGAACACCAGGGAGGACGTATCGGAGCACCGCATGCCTAACTTGTTCTCCTTCTTCCCAGGCCCGACACCGGGACGATCGAAGGGCACAAAGAAAGCGGAAATTCCGTGGTGATCAGCCTCGCGGGAAGTTCTGGCAATTGCCACCACGCAGTCTCCGACTGTCGCATGAGTGATAAAGGTCTTCGAACCGTTGAGCACCCACTCGTTACCGTCCCGAACCGCCGTCGTGCGAGTCCCTCCGGCATCAGAACCTGCCTCCGGCTCTGTCAGACCCCAGGCGCCGATCCATTGGCCCGAGGCCAACTTCGGCACGAATTCGCGTTTCAGCGCCTCTGACCCGAACTGATAGAGGTGGTTGGTGCACAACGAGTTGTGGGCGGCCACACCCAGGCCGACACCGCCGTCGCCGGCGCTGATCTCTTCCAAGATCACCGCATACTCGACATACCCGAGCCCGGCGCCGCCGTACTCTTCCGGAATAAACACTCCGAGCAGGCCCAGTTCGCCCATCTGAGTGAAAAGGTCCCGAGGAAAGTGCTGGCGCTCGTCCCAATCGATACCGTTGGGCGCGATCTCCGAACGAGCCAGGTCCCGCACCATGTCTCGAATTGAAAGCTGATCCTGATTGAGTTCAAAATCCATAATTCCTCCACCGGTTCAACGAACCGCCATTGTAGTAGAGCTATCAGCTATCAGGGTCGCAGCCCGGCTATTTCCGCCAGTTGGTCAGCTGGATTCCCGTGTAGTAGTGCCCAAGGATGCGTTCGAAGGTCATGCCGGAGCGGGCCAGTCCG
>CBDTUG010000424.1:0-2642 GCA_965363555.1 uncultured Thermoanaerobaculia bacterium | reverse complement strand
CGACCTCAAAGGCCAGAGATCCTTGAGTCATCTCGACAACCGTACCCGGTTCCGGCACCGTTCCATGCCGTGAAAACACCAGGCCACCGACGGTATCGACATCCTCTTCATCGAGTTCAAGTCCGAACAACTCTTCAAGAACCTCCAGCGGGGCGCGTCCTTGCAGACGGTAGACCCCACTGCGGAGTTCTTCCCATTCGGGTGGCTCCGCTGGATCCAGCTCGTCCTGGATCTCTCCGACGATTTCTTCGATGATGTCCTCCAGGGTCACCAACCCCGAAGTGCCGCCATACTCGTCGACGACAATCGCCATCTGCTGGTGTTCCTGTTGGAACTCCTTGAGTAGTTCACCCAACTCCTTGCTCTCCGGAACCACCGGGCAGGTACGATAGAGGTCAAGAACAGGCGGCCGTCCCCCCTGGATGAAATCCTTGATCAGGCTCTTGACGTGCACGACACCGATGATGTCATCTACGGATTCGCGAAATACCGGCACCCGGCTCTTGTGGGTCTGGCCGAAGATCTCCATCAACTCTTCCCACGAGGCGGACTCCGCCACAGCTACCATGTCTGTTCGAGGGGTCATCACCTCCCGGACCGTCGTATCGAAGAACTCGACCAGACTCTCCAGGATTTCGCCCTCTTCTCCCTCAATGATGCCGGCGGCCTCGCCAACGTCTCGGAAAGCCCGAATTTCGCGATCGGAAGCCTCTTCTTCATCCTCCTCGGCGCCCTCAATGCTCTCCGAAGCACCCAGTCCCCCGAATCGTGCGATCGGCGCCACGAGGGGCTTCAATAAACGCAGAAGCCGGGCTACCCCACTCTCGCTGAGGCCCCCGAAGGGCCATTGGGCCAGGAGTACCATGGCCACGAAAACAGCGAATACCGACCCGGACACCCTGAGCACACCGAAATCGGTGGGGAAGAACATCAGGGTCCACACGAGAACCAGGCAGATCATCTGAATCCACCGCAGCGCAGTCAGGATCGGAGACAGGACAACGTACTCCTGGCTTCCAAGAGCCAACAGGTCCTCGTGATCCTCCACCATCCCCTGAAATCGAACATTGCCAATCTCGGAAAGTCGGCGCTGGAGGATCTCAGCGAGGACCATAACCCCGAAAATCAATCCACCGATCAACGTCAGAGTCACCGGATGGGTGATCCAGTTGACGACCTCCGCTTTCATGTCAACACGTCGCGCCGCAACTTCAGCTCCAATTCATCCATCTCGCCGTGATCCTCGGCATGATCGTACCCTAAAAGGTGCAAGACTCCGTGAAGTACCAGCTCCTCGAGTTCCCTGATCTCCTCGTGACCGGCTCGCTCCGCCTGGGCCCTGGCCATATCCCGAGAGATCACTAACTGACCGAGCAAAATCAAGCCGTTGGGCAACTCTTCACCATCGGGAAACGAGAGCACATCCGTAGGCTCGTCCATCTGGCGATATTGCCGGTTGAGTTCTCGAATCCGCCGGTCGTCGGTCACCAGGATGTGCACCTCGGACGGCGGACTAACCATGGAATTCAAGACGCCAGCCACAGTATTCCGCAATTTCGCGGCCGCAGGGCCGGAAGGTCTTCTTTCCCAAAGGAACTGAACGTCGTGCGCCCTCACCGTTTTTCCTTGTTGAAATCGAAGCCTGGATAGTCGATCCGATGGTGGTACATATTGCGCAGGACCCAAATAAAAGCGGTTGCAACCTTGTCCAACTCGGAGAACGTAAGATCACTGTCGACCAGTTGACCATCCTCCAGCGTATCGGAGAAAATCCGGCTGATCATCGCCTGGATCTTGGCAGGACTGGGCTTTTCGATTGTTCGGGCAGCTGCCTCGACCGCATCGGCCAGCAAAAGGACCCCGAGTTCTTTGGTGTGTGGTTTCGGGCCGGGATAGCGGTAATCGCTCTCTCGAACCTCACCCATGCCGGGATCAGTCATCTCCTTGGCCTTCGAGTAGAAATATCGAATCAGCTTGGTCCCGTGATGGGTTGCGATGCTTTGTCGAATTGCCAGAGGCAATTTGGCATCCCGGGCCATCTTTAGGCCTTCCTTGACATGGCTCTGAATCACCAGAGCGGACATTGACGGCGAGAGTCCATCGTGGGGATTCTCTCCCTGCTGGTTCTCGACGAAATAGTTCGGCTTCACCAGTTTCCCAACATCGTGGTAGTACGCACAGACTCTCAGAAGCAACGAATTGGCGCCGATGGCATCGGCCCCAGCCTCAGCCAGATTGCCAACTGCCAAAGAATGCTGGTAGGTGCCCGGCGCCTCCAACGAAAGTCTCTTCAGGAGCGGCAAATTCTGGTTCGATAGCTCCAGCAGACGAATATCGGTTGTGATGCCGAAGAGGCTCTCGAACATCGGCAGGAAGAGGCTGGCAACGCCAATCGACAACGGCCCGCCGAGGAAGGCGGCGACCAACTCCAGGGCCACCTTCTCTATCGGGTTGGGCCACCCTGACCACAGGGCCAGGACCAGCACCACCACCGCATTGCCCAAACCAATCATCACGCCGACCCGCCCAAAGGCCGACCGTTGCTTGAAATGAACCGAGGCAACTACACCGATCACTCCTGACGCCAGCGCAAAGAGTAAAATCGTGAAGTCGCCCCCCATCATCACCGAAGCCATCAAGGC
>CBDTUG010000423.1:0-2663 GCA_965363555.1 uncultured Thermoanaerobaculia bacterium | reverse complement strand
CAGTTCCGGATCTGGGTCGGCCGACAAAATCAACTGGAGCCTGAAGAGGTCCTCTCTGGAAACCGGCAGCAGTCCTTGTGCTGCAAACAATCGGACCTGCCTTGGAACTTGCCCGGCGATAATTCCGTTGATCAGTTGTTCTGCAGAATTGGTTGCCGTATCAGCTGCCATCGGACCCTGGTTCCAGCCGAATCAAACTGGCGACACCCAACTCGAAATGTGCCACCTGACCCGCTTGTCCAAGATCAGAATACTCCCGGCCTCCGACGATGACAGATGCGGCATCCGCATTTCCCAGCGTTAGCAGCGCCGGTCCAGCGAGTTGCAGCTCACGAGTCGTACCTCCGAAAAGAAGTTCCTGTCCGGTCCTACCCTCTCGATCGCGATAAAGAACCCAACATTCACCGTCTTCGCGAACCTTCACAATCGCGGTAACAGTTTCTTGAAGAGGCTCCTCCTTCTCGGGTTCGGGGGTTACCTGGGGAGCAAATGGCGTTGGAGTCGACATCGTCCTGATCGGGTTGAGGCGCTCGGCGGACGACCGTCTTGGATCAGGGGGCAGAGTTTCATTTGACTGGGCGCTGATTACAACGACCAACAACAAAGCCAGGATGACCACCGCTCCAGCGAACACCGGCAACCACAGGCGCCAGTTGAACCCAAGCGCTGGAGGGCCCTCGACGGCAAGACTCTTAAATGTGCCGGAGGATTCCTCAAAATGGGTCCAAGCTGCCTCAAAATTCTCGAGCCAGGGTGATTCGTCGACTCCAATGATATTGAGGTATTGGCGCAGGAAATTCTTGCAGAACACTTTCTGGGGAAGGATCTGGTATCGCCCGCTTTCAAGGGCCTCAAAGACCCCACGCGAGACCTTGGTTTCTTCGACGATCGGATCAAGGTCGATATTGGCCTCTTGGCGCATCGCCTTCAAGGCCTCTCCCAAAGTCTCGGGCCGGGTGTGCATGATCGGTTCCATCATCGGCCGGACGGCTGCAATGCCGGAATTACCATCATCGTCGGGGGAACACCCATAGGTATCGATCATAACATCGTTTCCTCCAAGATGTTACCCCTCTTTTTCAAGAGTCCGAGCACGCCGTTCCGGACGTCTTCAGGCAACCCGGGATCTTTGGCCAATGCCATGAGTTCTCCGGGGCCCAGTTCTGCCACCGCCGACAGAGCAACCGGCAGCGGTGTTGACCGGTTTCTGGCCATCGCCACTCGAATACTTCGACGGGGCGCCCACCGCGGGCTTCGAAGTACCGCGGTGAACACAATTGGCTGAGGATTGTTGCTGTTCAGGATTTCCACAACATCGCTCTCGGTAAGCCTGGGATTTTCTAGAAGGGCAACCATCACTTGGGCATCTGCGGTCGCGGCCAACGGGCCGTACAGGGCACGATGCGTGCGCCTTGCAAGTCCAATTCTCTCGCCCAAGGTCAGCTTCGGTAGTTTGAGCAGAAGTCGCCGTTCAGTCATTTTTCGAACCATTGGCGGGGTCTTCGGATCCTGAGCCAGCTGCAACAACCCAAGCCAGGGAAGAGTCGACACCAGGTCGGCCACTCTCGGAGTAGGCATTCCCCGGACTGTACAGACCAACCGCCGAATTCGCTCTGACCCCAGCAAACGCCGGTGTTCGGCCACGCGCTCGGCCACCTCGATCGTACAGTGGGGATTCCTGAGAATTTCGATTGCCTGCCCATCGTCAAGGTCTTCACCTTCAGCTACGGTGAGAAGTTGATCCGGCCCCATCGACGAAATCCGCTCCGTCATTTCTTCATCATACGGGAAATCCTCACGAAGAAATGTGATTCACCTCATAACCTACCCCTGCGTTTCTTTGGTGTCTTTTGCGATCTTTGCGAGAGTTCCCTGAGCTTGTCACTAGAAGGGCGCAGGGAACTGACGGCGGATGGATTTCGGAGGGTCATTGAGTGCCATTTGAGACGCTGTAATCCCGGTACGGGCCGAGGATGCGCCAAAGCGGGCCTTCACGACACCCGAAAGGCGTCGGTGATTCAATGCCCTACACCCTCCTAGTGCTACCCTGATTCAATGCAGTGGATTTCCAGTGTGATACCGCATTCGTCGAACGTTCTTTCGGAGCAATTGAATTCTCCACCCGAGGGCGCCGATATCGTCGAGATCCGGCTCGACCTGTTTCCGGGTGCGGATATTGGTGCGCTGGTGGCTGCCTCGCCCCTACCGGTTTTGGTGACCCTTCGGTCCCAAGCCGAAGGAGGCGAGGGACCTGATGCGTGCGAGATCCGAAAGCCCTTACTGGAAAATGCGATCGAAGGAGGGGCTCACCTTGTCGACCTTGAGTGGGCCAGAGACAGGGAGTTGATCGCTGGGTTGGGCCTCTCCCCGGAGAGAGTGGTCCTTTCGTGGCATGACACCCGAGGAACTCCGGAAAATTTGCAGGAAATCGCCGTCGCCATGCTGGCCGAACCGGTGGCGCTGGTGAAGATTGTTCCGACGGCCCGAACGCTCGGAGACCTTGAACGAATTCTCAGCCTGTCGACCCCTGAAGTCACACCCGGAAAGAGCGATAGACTACGGCTGATCGCGTTTGCAATGGGTTCGGTTGGGGTCCCAAGCCGTTACCTGGCGCCTCTGCTCGGGGCTCCGATCGGATTTGCTGCATGGTCGACAGAGGCTCC
>CBDTUG010000422.1:0-2664 GCA_965363555.1 uncultured Thermoanaerobaculia bacterium | reverse complement strand
GCGCCCAAAACACCTGCAACACCATGCCTGGTTCGTCGGATGGGGGCCGATCGAAGACCCGGAATTTGCGGTCGCGGTCTTGGTTGAGCACGGTGGCGGAGGAGGATCGGTTGCCGCGCCGGCCGCCACCACCATCTTCGAAGCCGCGTTCCAATTCGGTCGTAAGACCGTGAATATTGAGGACGGGGGGTAGGTTCCAACCATGCACCACCGGATCGACAGCGCGTTGATGTTGGCAATCGTTAGTATTTTGGCGGCTTCATTGGTCAATCTCTACGGAGTCTCGTCCGCCGTCGGGTCGGGACTCTTGCTGCGGCAAGCAATCTGGGGTGTTTTTGGAATGGCTCTGCTTTGGGCATGCTCATTCGTTCGTGCATCCTTTTGGGAGAGAGCGGCACCAAAGATCTATGCCCTCGGCCTCCTTGCACTGATTGCCGTCCTGGTCTTCGGTCAGGTCAGAGGGGGAACCCGAGGCTGGTTTGTTCTCGGCCCGGTCAGTCTGCAACCGTCCGAGTTTGCTCGCCTTGGAACAATGTTGATGGTCGCGGCTTTCTTGGGTAAGCGAGAAGAAGATCGCCTGGATCTTGGGAGCTTTCTGATCATCAGCGCCATCGTCGCTGTCCCGGTCCTGCTGGTTCTCTTGGAGCCCGATCTCGGGGTCGCCCTGACCTTCAGCCCAATTCTGGTGGTCGCCTGGTGGTTGGGCGGCTTGAAGCCTCGCGTGTGGGTCGCTGTGGCCCTGCTGGCCATGATCACCGCGGGAGTCGCATGGACGTCCCTACTCAAACCCTACCAGAAAGAACGCGTATTGACGGTTCTTGACCAGGATCGAGACCCATACGGGGCGGGTTACCAGGCTCGACAGAGCCGAATCGCCGTGGGTTCCGGTGGCTTGACAGGTGAAGGCATCGGTCGGGGATCTCAATCAGTGCTGCGTTTTCTCCCCGCCCAACAGACTGATTTTGCGTTTGCCGCCTGGGCCGAAAGTACCGGTTTCATTGGTGGTTCCGCCCTCTTGATCGCCTTTGGTGTGATCCTCTTTCGACTGGGCGTACTGACTGAAAAATCCCAACGGCGCACCGACCTCGGTTTTGTGACTTTGGTTTTCGCCTGGCTCGCATTTCAGATTCTCGTCAATCTGGGCATGGTCCTGGGTTGGCTTCCGACCGCCGGTATCACCCTGCCGCTCTTCTCATATGGGGGTTCGTCTGTGATCTCAACCTGTGCGACACTGGGTATTGTGCAGTCAATCTGGCGCCACCGTTTTGTGAATCAGTGATGCGTTCTATTCTCTATCTCTCCGTCAACCCCTTAGAAACCCGGGTGGCCCAGCGCGAGGGTGGACGCCTGGTTGCCTACCGCGCTGAGCGGTTACGGACATCCTCGGTCGTCGGCAACCTCTACAAAGGGCGGGTCACCAGTGTGCTCCCGGGTATGCAGGCGGCCTTCGTTGATGTCGGCCTCAACCGCGACGCTTTCCTCTACGTTCGCGAAGCGGGTGGCATCCTCGACGAATTCAGCGAGATCTTTGCGCCCCTCGAAAGCGAAGGCGATCCACCGGATCTCGGCTCTTCGACGATCGACGATCTTCTTCAGGCGGGACAAGAAGCCCTGGTCCAAATCGTCAAGGACCCCCTGGGATCCAAGGGGGCCCGACTGACCACGTACATCTCCCTGCCCGGCCGATTCCTGGTCTATCTGCCGACAACCTCTCAACTGGGAGTCTCACGTCGCATCATGGACGAAGGGGAACGAGAACGCCTGAGGGAAATCATCAGCGCTATTGATCAGCCTGGTGGATGGATCGTGCGGACCGCCGGTGAAAACCAAAAATCTGAAGACCTGGTATCGGACGGCAAGGCCCTACAAGCCCTTTGGCGCCGGGTACAAGATGGCTCCGAGAAGACCGCGGCCCCCGGCCTGATTCACCTCGAGTTGAGCCCGGTCTTGAGGACAATTCGCGACATGTTTACGCAGGCGATCGACGAGTGTTGGATCGATGACGAAGAGGCATTCCGGGAGGTCCTTGATTTCCTCGAACACTCCGACCCCTCCCTGGTTCCCCGGGTCAAGCTCTTCCGGCACTCCCGTGATCTGATGGTTGCCCACGGCATTGACCGCGAACTGGAAAAAGCCCTTCGACCCAAGGTCTGGTTAAAATGCGGGGGGTATCTTGTTGTCAATCAGACCGAAGCCCTGGTAGCCATCGATATCAATACGGGGAAATATGTCGGCTCGACAGACCTTGAGGACACCGCCTTCCACGTCAACCTCGAGGCCGTCGATGAAATTGTTCGGCAACTTCGCCTTCGGGACCTCGGTGGCATTATCGTTATCGATTTTATCGATATGGAGGTCCAGGAACATCGAGACGCCCTGTTCTCGAGCCTTGAGGCGGGGCTTCTCCTCGATCCTGCCAGGGCCCAACTGGTCCCGATGTCCGACCTCGGCCTGATCCAGCTGACCCGCAAAAGGACTCGTCCGAGCCTCGACCGCACTCTCAGCCGCTCCTGTCCTCATTGCCACGGGACAGGCCGCATCAAAAGTCTGCCGACAATTTGCCTGGAAATTCGGAGACAGCTGCTCGACCTCAGCCAGAGCAACCATGTCGAACAGATCTCCCTGATGGTTCACCCCGAGGTCTCCCACTACCTTCAGGGCCCC
>CBDTUG010000421.1:0-2665 GCA_965363555.1 uncultured Thermoanaerobaculia bacterium | reverse complement strand
GCCTTCCTATAACTTATCAAAAAATTTCTCGTTTCCGCCTCGGGAACCGCGCTGTCCTCTTCCGGGGTTTCCGGATGGGAACGGGCTAGCGTCGGTTTCCTGCCCGCACTGCATCCTCTGGATACGGAACCTAACGGTTCTGCCGGCCTCCGGCCGGCGTGCCGGTTCCTACTTTCAAAAAGCCTCGACAGACCTTCGGGTATGCCTACGTTTTTTTCAAGCGCCAGAGCCTCGAGGCTTTGGCACATCTCATCCGCCAGAGTCACTCAGTTCAGGTTCTATGATCTCCGGGGCGATCATCCAGTTTCCATCAGCCTCGGGCGACCAGATTTCCAGACCCGACAAATGGTCGTCGATCATGGACGCTACCTCTTCCGACGAGCGCCAAATCACCTCGGCCTCGGCCAGGTGCGGGAATCCCCCACCGCCCGCGGCACGATAGTTATTGCAGACCAATGTGAAGCTTGCTTGAAGATCCAACGGACGGCCGTTTCGGCGAATGTCCTGCACCCGGTCCCCCTCTGGACGGGTCGGGTCGATGCGATAGCTCAAGCCCTGCATCGTATCGATATTGTAGTGGCGCACATCGGGGTCGACGATGACCGTACAGGGACCACTCGGGGGGCACTCGATGCCGTCGTAATAGCGGGCTCCGTATTCCAGGACATCCTTGACCTGGGCCCCGCCTAGCTTCACTGACCGCAGGGTATTGGGATAGATATAGAAGGAGCGGACCCAGCGTCGGGTCACCGGACCAGGGGCGAGATCAGGCGTACTGCCGGTCAACAGGCTGGCCAACGACAAGTCAGCGCCGGAAACCTGCAATTGAACCTGGTGGATCAGATCCTGAGCGGCACAATCCCGGAGGCGGCAACCTCGCACGCTGACGGGCGCATCAACGACGGTCAAGGCTCGAGCCAGCGCCTTGACCACCTGCTGATGTTGCACATCGAAGATCTCCACGAATTCCTGATCGATCTCGGAATCACCCAGGTCGATGTTGTCGCCCTCCCACTGTGCAATGTACCAATTACCGTGTTCGTCACGAGCCATCTCCAGATCGATCCGGGTCATCACTCGGGCCCTGGAGGACGGTTGGGAGACGATGGCATCGTGCAGGAGACGAGGGGGAAGATTCTGATGGGCGTGACCGGTCAGCAGCAGATCGATACCGGGCACCTGAGCCAGACGATCACCATAATTCTCGTAGCCGGTGCCATCGGTCTCGCCTGTCTCCAGGTCGACCTCGAAGCCGGTGTGGGCCAATACGATCACAAGATCGCAACCCTCATCCTCCCGAAGGATTGAAACCCAATGTCGCGCGGCTTCGTCCATCGGCTGAAAAGCAAGACCCTCGTAATGCGCCGGCTCCTCCCATCCAGGAATATTGGGAGTCACCAGACCCAATAAACCGACCTTCAACTGACCCATTTCCTTGATCACAAATGGCTTAAAAGCCGGGAGTCCAGTGCCGACGTCGATTGCATTGGCTGCCAGAAAAGGAAAGTCCGCTTCGGCTTCGGCCCGCCTGAGGGGCCCCAGTCCAAAGTTGAACTCATGGTTTCCCACGGCCATCGCAGAATATCCAATCAGATTCATCGCCTTGATCGTCGGGCTGGCCTCGTTCCGACGAACATGAATCAACTCCTCGAGGGGCGTTCCCTGAAGGGTGTCACCCGAATCCACCAACAAGACCGGGTGATCTGTCGACTGACGGATCGCAGTGACGGCCGCCGACACACGAGACAAAGAACCCGGCGCCCCACGGTCCCGAGCGTCATCGAAGGGCAAAACCTGGCCGTGCAGGTCCGAGGTGTGGAGGATGGTTAGATTGAAGGCTTCGGCAGCCTCCATCGATTTCGGGAATAACACCAAGACTGCAGCAGCAAACACCTGAACGGTCGCCAAAGTCAATCGTCGAAAGGTATCCATGGAAAATCCCCCAAGATGTCGATCGTACCAAAGCAGCATCAGGATCATGGATGGCCTTGGATCTTCGACTCGGCCAACGTATCCTTCCAGAGATGTGGCTGGACTTGGAAGTAAATAATATTTTCGACCGCTCGATCACCGAGGTCCACGGCGTGCCTCTGCCCGGCCGGTGGGTCAATTTGACGGTGAGTTGGAGGGGGAGACCGAGGTGAACAGACTCAGAATGCTGACTGGGGGCGAGAGCCACGGACCTCGACTGACCGTCATCCTCGAGGGCCTGCCGGCCGGTCTCCCACTGAATAGAGATGCCATCAACGAGATGCTGCGGCGCCGCCAGCACGGCTTTGGTCGCGGCGGGCGTCAGCGCATCGAGCACGACACCGTCGAAATCAGTGGCGGGCTGCGCAACGGCCGGACTCTTGGATCACCGTTGGTGATGCATGTCGAGAACCAGGATTGGGCGAACTGGCGGGAGGTGATGGACCCCTGGTCGGTCGATCAATCGAAATCCGAAGAACGATCTGTGACCCTGCCGAGGCCGGGCCACGCCGATTATTCGGGCGGCATCGCTACCGATCAGCTTGAAGACCAACGCAACGTACTGGAACGCGCCTCGGCCCGGGAAACCGCCGCCAGAGTAGCCGCGGGCGCTGTTTGTTGTCAGTTGCTTCACCGGTATGGCGTTGAAATGCGATCGGCAGTTCTCGCCCTCGGATCACACACGGTGCTGGAC
>CBDTUG010000420.1:0-2666 GCA_965363555.1 uncultured Thermoanaerobaculia bacterium | reverse complement strand
TATCAGGCACTTCCACGGCGGCGGTCACAAGAGCAGCCAGTTTGGCTTCGAAGTGACTCTTCAACCTCTCGAATTTTTCATCCGGGAAGATCTTCTCCGGGTAGATCAGGTATCCCTCGTCCATGTAGCGATCGACCTGGGTCTGGTCGAGGCGATGGTGAGGCTGAATGTCGTATTGGGCTAATGTTGTCATAGGGGGTATTGGGGTAAGCCCGCCAATCTGCGCACCTTTAACGATCGGTCAACCCAGACCGTATCGAACACCTCGAAGTCCGCAAATCCGGTCTCCTGTCAGCCCGCTCGGATCAAGTCATGGGACCACTGTGAAGGCAACGCGGAAACCCATGATGTTCAAGCGGTAGTTCGGTTTGAAGTAGTCGCGGTCGGCCGAACGACAGCCCACTCGACTGAGGTTCCAATGGCCTCCCCGACGCATCCGAGAGCTGATCTTGGAACGGGGGCCAACTGGATCGGTAGCCGAGCCATCCGGATAGCTTGCATACCAATCCCAGCACCACTCCCAAACGTTTCCGTGCATATCGAAAAGGTCCCAGTCATTGGGTGTCTTTTCGGCAACTGGGTGAGTACTGCCCCCGCTGTTTCCAGCGTGCCAACCGACCGTGTCGAGAGAATCGCCGTTATAGGGCGTGGTCGAACCGGCCCTGCAGGCATATTCCCATTCGGCTTCCGTCGGCAGTCGGTAGCCGTCGGCATCAAAATCAGCATACGGGGTCGGAGTTCCCGTACGGAGTACATTCCCGGAGCCAAAGTCAGACGACGTGTAATAGACCGGCGTTTTCTCCTCTATCTCGCTCTGCAGATTGCACCATTTGATCGCATCCCACCACGAGACTTCCGTAACCGGGTGATGTCCGCTCACATCGTCGTCGGAACCATTTCGCCCCGTCGCGATATCCGTGTAGCCCATTTGAGTCGCGTCCGCCCTCACGGCATTCCACTGCGACCAGGTCACCTCCGTCTTCGTCAGACGGAAAGAGCGGGTCAGTGTCACATCGTACTGCGCCTCATCAATACCTTTCCCGACTTCACCCGGGGGACTACCCATGGTGAAACTGCCGGCATCAATCAACGCGTAACCTTCAGGCACGGGAACCTGGCCAAAGAACAGAAAACCACCCGCACTCGCACCCGTCACAACGCCAAATGCACGGGGATCTCTGGTCCCTACAAAATAATACAACCAATTGGACTCTATGTCGACTCCGGAGCTATCCGCCGGTGGATCAAAGACGTAGATGAAGGGATATTCGCTCTCGTTGGTCCACCACCAGGTGCCCATCCAATTATCGAAAAAAAACATACCCGCACCGGTCGACTCCGGGTGGCGATAGACATAGTCATGATCAGCGTGGAAAAGCCACGGGGCGAGTGCCGTACTGTAGTATCCGAACCATTCGGAGAGATACCACCCTTCCAAACCATCTACCGGCTCTCCACCTATAAGCGGATCAGTGACAGTGCCATTGTCGGGAGCTGGCTCCGGCCCGTTGGCAAACGACCGCTCATTGGTGGTCTCTGCATTCGTCAACAACAATTGGACCTCCAAAATCGTCCCTGACACACTGATCGGATAGATTAGCGCAACTAACATTGAAAGCTGACGAATAGTCATAGCGGTACCTCCAATGGTCATATTGGTTCTGAGAGCGCCGCCTGCAATGAAAAGACAAGATTCACAATAACTCCGCCAAGAAACGCACAGCGTTCTGTACGACCCATCGGGCCATACCCGATGGGTGTATCAGTATTCTGTCTACATAGGCCGATAATTCGACATTCATGAGGCGAAGCTCGAGCCGAACCCACTTCTGCCGCCGGGCATGCAGGACGGGCAGCTTTCGGTGAGACAGAAATGGGTCAACCGTTCAGCTTTCAGTTCTCGAAAGGCTGCGGCGAGTGAGTCGTCGAGGGAGGGAGGTCCGTAGCAACTGCCTTTCGGCCTGAAGTTACCGGTTGATGGAATCGTCCTTGTTGGGAAATCCAACCTTGAGCAGGCAGCCCTGTTTTTACAGCGGTTCGACGAATATCTCAATACTCGTGGCCGGATGCCGAGAAACTATCTCGTTTCGTGCAGTTCAAATCCATAGAGTTCGGCGTCGCGCAGGAAAAACTCCAGGCGCACCGGTTTGCCAGCGAGGCTTGACAGATTGCCCTTGGCCTTGACCGCGTGATCGGTCGCATCGCCTCTGATCGGTTCGATCTCGCCTTCGTCAAATCCTGCCAATGGATTGCCCGACGAATCCAACACCCGCAACCGGAGGACACCGGCAACATCAGCGTTAACGGTCAACTCACCGCCTTTCATTCGAAGGACCTTTGTCAGTAACCGACCGCCTTCCTTTCCGGCGTCGCGCGAGAGGAAGCCGTCCTTGCGAAGACGGGCGAAATTTATGGTACGGTCATCGAAATTCTTATGGCCGCTCGAATAGCCACCGTAATAGATAAACTCCTCGTCACCGACGGTTATCACATCAGCCACCCAGGCCACGGCATGATCAGCTGCCTTCGGGTTTTCGGGCGAATGCGGTAGCCAGGGATCCTTCATGCGGTTCCAGTGAACGAGGTCGTTGGAGACAGCCAACACAGTGTAACCAATGCCACGCCCACCGCTGCCTGCGACCTCCTCGTCCAGGATGCAGGTAAAA
>CBDTUG010000419.1:0-2679 GCA_965363555.1 uncultured Thermoanaerobaculia bacterium | reverse complement strand
TCCGATCTGAAGTGCTGGAACACAAAAAAGTCGCCGTCCTGCGCTACAACGGTCGATATGGACGAGTCGGAACCAAGGAATTTCGGGAGGCGTCGAGACGGCTGGGCAATCCCCTGCTGATCGAACTCAAATTCGTCAACGGCGAGACCGATTTCACGAAACGCCTGGATTGGATCCAGCGCCTCGAACCGGATGCAGTCCTGCTGTGGGGCAACGCGGTGGAGTGCGCGAACATCGTCATGCAAATGCGCAGCATGGGCATGACCCAAACGGTCCTTGGATCGGATCGGCTGATCAGCCCTCAGTTCCTCGAGATTGCCGGAGAGGCCGCCGAGGGCGTGATCGCCGCAAACCTCTGGGACCCAACTGTGGAAAATGAAAAATTCGAGGCCTTCAAACTACGCTATCGACAGCGTTGGCACGCCGAGCCCGAGACTTATGCCGCCCACGCCTACGACGGCATGACGATGCTGACCGAAGCGATCGAAGAGGCCGGATTGAACAGGGCCAAGATCCGCGATGCCCTTGAACGCCGCAAGCACGAAATCTTTCACGGTGTGACCGGCGAGATTCCGTTGAACGATACCTATACCGATGCGGGGCCGATTTCTCTGGCCGTCGTCCGCAACGGACAATGGACCTTCCTCAGTGCTGAGGAAGCCGGAACGACCCTCCCTGAAGCGGTCACAATGAAGAAGAGTATCGAGTGACCCGGCGAGTTTTCGTGTCGTTGACCATGGCTTTGGCGGCCGCCCTCTCCTGGGCAGCAGAGTCCGACGAAGGAAAATCGGCGGCTGAGTCTGAAACCATGTATGTCGGTGCGATCGTCTGCAAGAGCTGCCATGGCCCGACCCAGGAGAACGACCCATTCACGTTGTGGTCGGTCTCCAAACACTCCCGTACTTTCGTGCAATTGGGCACGGGTTATGTCGAGATGATCGACCCGGAGGCCAAGGCGTTTGTGCCGGAGGGATTCGGGGAATCGATCCTCAAAGAGGCACAGCGGCTCGGTGTGGACACAGACTGTCTCGAGTGCCACACGACCGCCGACGGCGTTGCCAATGAATACAAGACCGAAACCTTTCATCTCGAGGATGGGGTGCAGTGTGAAGCCTGTCACGGCCCTGGCGGGGCTCATGTGTCGTGGATGGACGACGCTACCAATGAACCGCGCCCGGAGTCCTCTCGAATGGCCCTATCGTCAAGTGATGATTGCGCCGAAACCTGTCACCGCCAAAAACCAACCCACGAAGCGGTCATGACCATCGAATTCGACTCGCAAAAGGCCTGGAAGATAATCGCTCATGGGCAAACTGCCGAATGAATGTCGTGCCGACTGGGCCGAAGGAACAGGTCTCAGGGAGCAATAAAATCAACGCAAAGAGGATTCTTCAATCTCACTCTTTGAAGTACCCGGTAGGGTTGGCTCTCGTCTGCTTGATCTTCGCTCTTTCGGGTTCGACTTCGGCACAGACCGGCGCTCCCGCTGCAGAAGTGGACAGACCCTATGCCGATCTACAATCAAAGGCATACGAATACAACGGTCTCGGGCGAGAGATGCCTGAGCCCGAGAATGTCGAGACGGTCCGTATTGGGCTCTTTGCCCCATCCAGGGGCCCTCGTGCCGCCGAGGGCTTGAGCCTGCGTCAAGGCGCCGAACTCGCGATCCTTGAGGCGAATGCTCGGGGTGGTTTGAACGGCATTCCCTTCGAGTTGATGCTCCGTACCGAAGATTCCCCATGGGGAAGCGCTCACGAGGTGGTCAAGCTCGTTTACGACGATCACGTCTGGGCCGTTGCCGGCGCCATCGGCGGGGAAAGAACTCATGTGGCGCAACAGATCATCACCAAGGCGCAGCTCCCCTTGATCGGGACAGTCACTACCGACGCCTCCCTGACGCAAATCAATATTGGGTGGATGTTCCGCCTGATGCCGGACGACGATGCCATCGCTCAGACCCTGGCAACCCACCTGATTCAAGAGAAGGGCTACGCCACGATCGTCACCATCGCATCAACTGCGTACGACCACAGACTACGGGCAGAGGCCTTTGAAAAGACAATGGCCCGTCTCGGTGCGCCCCTGACCTTAACCCTTCGCTTCAACCCCGGGGCTACGGATTTTTCAAAACAGCTTGCCTTGATCCAACGATCCGGCGCCGACGCAGTTGTTTTTTGGGGTGGACCGGAGGAAGGGGCCGATCTCGTGCCTTCCCTGGCCGCATTTGACGTCTTCGCCGGCCCTGGATTGAATCGCACCGCATTCTTCCGTCAGGCCGGCGCCAGTGCCGAGGGGCTGACCATCGTCTCCCTCTGTGATCTCGGCCGGAATGATCCGGTCTCGGCAACATTCAAACAGGAATTCTTCGCCTCATTCGGCCTGCAACCGGATGTGGTCGCGGCCTTCGCCTACGACGGTCTTCGTCTCGTGATCGAGGCCATTCGCCACGCCGGACTCAACCGGGCCAGAATCAGGGATGTCCTCGCCGACACCGAGGCTTTCCATGGTGTCACCGGAGAGATCCGTTTCGACGGTTCAGGGGCCGGCACCCTCCAGCCGGTACTGTTGGTCGTGCAGGATGGAGAGCTGCGTAAATAGCGCTCTTGGCAATCCAAACACGGGTGGGCACAGGGTCCCGCCCCTACAAAGGTCGGTGCAATTTGTAGCGTCGGCGGTTCC
>CBDTUG010000418.1:0-2682 GCA_965363555.1 uncultured Thermoanaerobaculia bacterium | reverse complement strand
ATGACAGGAAACAGGGAGGCGCCCCCCCCCTGTCATTCCGACCGAGCGGAGCGAGCGGAGGAATCTCACCGACTCAACCGCGACCAGGTCCACATCGCGTCCAACGAAACAGATACTGTCCCCTTGTCATAGGGTCCTTTGGCCACGCTGGTCGCTCTTCGCGACCTCATGGCTTCACCATGATCGCCCTTCGGGCGATGCGCGCCGCCCTACCAACTCCGCGGAACCAGACCTGTCCTACGATCGATCGCCCATTGGTAGAGTTCTGCGTACCTCGCGGCCGAGTCCTCCCAAAGAAACCGCTCTTGCATCGCACGAATTTGCATTTCTTCGATTTGGGCCCGTCGGTTGTACCAAGTCCACACGGCCCAACCGACGGTGTCGTAAATCGCACGCGGCGTCAGGAGATCAAAGACAAACCCTGTCCCCTCTCCAGTTTTCGGATCCAGGTTTTCGACAGTGTCGGCCAAGCCTCCGGTCCGATGCACGATCGGCAGCGTTCCGTAGCGGAGGGAGTACATCTGGTTGAGACCACAGGGTTCGTAGCGACTCGGCATCAAGAAAAAATCACTGCCCGCTTCGATCAAATGGGCCACACGGTTGTCAAAAGCCAATTTAACACCCAGGTTTGGCAGACTCCCGTCCAGCGCCCTCAGTTCATCCTCACACCAGCGGTCACCCGTACCCAGAATGACAACGTCGACCTCGTAGTCCGAGCAGATGTCATACAGGGATCCGTGGGTCGGGCCACACAGCTCCGGGAAGCCCTTCTGATCCGCCAGGCGGGACACGATGCCGATGACCGGTCGGTCTGGGTCGTTGGGCACGCCGAACGCATCCTGAAGGGCCGCCTTGTTGACCGCCTTTCCAGCCATCGAATCCGTGGAGTAGGTTCGTGGGATCAGCGGATCGTCTTCCGGATTCCAATCTTGATAGTCCATTCCGTTGAGTACACCGAAGAGATCATCCGACCGGTGCCGCAGCAGACCGTCCATCTGGTGTCCGTGTTCTACCGTTTGGATCTCACCAGCGTAGGTCGGCGACACCGTCGTCAAAATATCGGCATTGCGCAAGCCGGCTTTGAGAAGGTTGAGCTTGCCGAAGAACTCAAAACCCGAACCGTGATAATGCTCCCAATTCAATTGCGTGACATGAATATCGTCTTTGGGGTAAACCCCCTGGTAGCCAAGATTGTGAATGGTCAAAACACTACCGGTCTTCTCGAAAGGGCCGATTTGTTCCCATGTATTGAGATAGACCGGGGCCAAGGCGGCCGGCCAGTCGTGACCGTGGATCACCTCCGGTATCCAGCCAAGACTCTTGCACAGCTGGAATGCCCCCCGGCAGAGGAAGGCAAAGCGTTGAACGTTGTCTTGAAAATCCGGCTCCGTCCGGCTGCCGTAGATGCCGTCCCGGCCAAAAAGTCCCTGGTGGTCCAGCAGGTAGAGCGGCACCTCAGGCGTTCCCATCCGTGTTTCGTATACGCCCGCCCAGACCTCTCCGAAACCCAGCGGTACACCAATCGGACCCTTCACGCGGTCGAGCACCCGAATGTCAATACCGTAATAACGCGGCATGACCACTCGGACATCGTGTCCCATGCGGACCAGTTCCGCCGAGAGCGCGGCAACCATGTCCGCGAGACCCCCGGTCTTGGCCAGGGGCACGAATTCACTGGTGACCATCAGGATTCTCATGCTGACCTCCGCTGCAGCTGTTGCCGCCACAGGGTACATTACAGGTTACAGGTTATTTTTACAGGTTGCAGGGTGCAGGTTGCATCGCACAAAAACTGATACATGAGACCTAAGGCCTGAAGCCTAAGACCTCCATCCCGCCACCACTCACTCACACCCGATCAAACGCCTGCTGCAGGTCGGCTATCAGATCCTCGACATCCTCACATCCCACCGAAAGCCTGACCAGGCCGTCGCTGATCCCTGCCTCAATACGGTCCTCTTGCCGCATGGCCGCGTGGGTCATACTCGAGGGATGTTGGATCAGGCTCTCGACTCCGCCCAAAGAGACGGCCAACGTCATCAGACGAACTCCATTGAGGAGTTTGGCGCCGGCCTCCAGGCCTCCCTTGACCTCAAACGAAATCAGCGATCCGGGGCCGTCCATCTGGCGTTGAGCCAATTCGTGCTGAGGATGGCTGGCCAATCCCGGGTATCGCACCCACTCAACCTTTTCGTGATATTCCAGCCACTGCGCCAATTTCTGAGCCCCTTCCTGGGCCGCCAGGACCCTGAGGGAGAGCGTCTTGAAACCACGCAACGCCAGCCAGGCCTGATGCGGATCCATGCAGGCGCCAACGTAGAAGTGAACCGATCGAATCTTCTTGAAGAGCTCCTCAGTTCTCGGAACGATCATTCCGGCCACGATATCGGTGTGACCATTAATGAACTTGGTCATCGAGTGCATCACGATATCGGCGCCAAACTCCAATGGACGCTGCAGAATAGGAGTCGCAAATGTGTTATCGACCAGAACCAGGGCTCCGTGCTCATGAGCAATTTCAACGATCGCGGCGATATCGGTCAGCACGATCGTCGGGTTGGCCGGAGTCTCGACGAAAACCATCTTGGTTTCCGGCCTGATCGCAGCGCGAACCGCCTCGGGGTCGGAGGTGTCGACGAAAGTCGATGTCACGCCGAAACGCGAAAAATCCCTCTCGACAAC
>CBDTUG010000417.1:0-2682 GCA_965363555.1 uncultured Thermoanaerobaculia bacterium | reverse complement strand
CACACATTGTCAAGGATTATCAGACCAAAATGCAAGAATTTTCATCTTGACCGCTGGGGGTACCGGAAGAAGTTTCGAACTACCTCTGTGGCCTGCTCCCTGCATGCAACATCCTGATAACATTGTTCCATGAATTCACCCATCGACCTCCGATCAGATACAGTGACCCAACCGACACCACAAATGCGACAAGCAATGGCTGATGCTCTTGTCGGCGACGATGTCTACGGCGAAGACCCCACCGTTCGGGCACTCGAGCAAAAGGCCGCAGAACTCCTCGAACGACCGGCGGGACTGTTCGTTCCCACCGGATCCATGGGGAATCAAATCGCTGTCCATCTCTTCACCCGCCCCGGAACTGAAGTCATCGGCGAAAGCCAATGCCACATTTTCAATTTCGAAATGGGCGCGATGGCGGCACTCAGTGGCGCTCTTCCTCGTCCAGTGTTGAGCCGGGATGGCGTTCTTGAACCCGAGGATGTCGAAAAGGTGATCCACCCAACAACCGGATACACCACGCCGTCCGCCCTGCTCACACTGGAAAATACCCACAACCTGGCCGGAGGCCGAATTACACCGCTGGAGAGAATGGACCAATTGGTAGCTGTTGGGCGCAGACACGGGCTCCCAATTCACCTTGACGGCGCTCGGATTTTCAACGCCGCCGTCGCCCTCGACGTCCCGGTTTCCCGGCTGGCACAAGGCTGCGACACCGTGATGTTCTGCCTCTCCAAGGGGCTTGCGGCACCCGTCGGCTCGGTATTGGTTGGAGAAGAAGACACTATTTCCGAGGCCAGGAGAGTTCGAAAACTTTTTGGTGGCGGAATGCGCCAGGCCGGCATCATCGCAGCGGGAGGCCTGGTGGCCCTGGAGACAATGGTCACACGACTCCGGGACGACAACCTTCGAGCCCGCCGATTGGCCAATGTGCTTGCCGAAATTCCCGGTATCGACCTCGATCCCCGACTGGTCGATACCAACATCGTTTTCTTTCGCTTGACGTCAGAAAATCAAAACGCCTCTACCCTGGCGCAGACCCTCGCCGCGAATGGCATCCTGGTCCACGCCCTGGGAGACAATGCCGTTCGTGCCGTCACGCACTACCACATCACCGACACAGATATCGACGACACCATCAAAGCCGTCCGAGCAGCCGTGACGCCTTGATGGCGAACCGACCTCGTTTGGAGAGGTCAGGGGTCGCAGGTCGCAGGAAACAGGCTTCAGGAAATACACTGCACTCCGCAATTTGAGACCTGTGACCTGTTTTGCCCCATTTTTTCGAAGGTGCTCGAGGATGAGTCTCTAACGGTTCTTGTACTTCTTCATACTTTCACGAACGACCTCGACTGCTTCGACCGGTCCGAAGAAATCGTGGACGGCCACCTCTTTTTCCTCAAGCTTCTTGTAATCTTCGAAGAAACGACGCAGTTCCGCCAGGCGGTGTTTGGGAATCTGCTGAATCGCGACGTAGTCCCTGTATTCGGGATCGTCGAGATGAACGCAGATAATCTTCTCGTCGTTTTGCCCCTGGTCGACCATGGTCATCATCCCGATCGGCCGAACCCGCAATATAGAGAGCGGCACAACAGGTTCCTGCATCAAAACCAGGACATCAAGAGGGTCGTCATCGTCACCCAGAGTTTGTGGAATAAAACCGTAGTTGGCAGGGTACATGACGGATGAATATAGAACCCTGTCGACCCTGAGAAGTCCACTGGGCTTGTCCAACTCGTATTTGACCTTGCCGCCTTTGGGGATCTCAATCACCGCCTGGAACTCACGAGGTGCATCATCACCGATCGCAATCTCATGCCATGGATGGGTCATAGTGCGGTCTCCCCGGGCCTACGCCAACTCATCTTCCGACCTCGACTCGGATGGCATTTCCACTGATCTGCACTTCACGAACGACAACATCCTCGTCGCTTCGATCCAGGACGATCCACAATGAGGGAGGCCGAGCTTCCGGGTGGTGTCCAACTCTGATTCCCCGGACCTCGGAGGTCCCGACAGGTATTTCAAGCGGTCGGTAGAGACTGTCAATCCCGGAAATACGGATCAGGATCCTCGGCGGACTCGGCAGAATAGACGTCCGGACCCGTCCGCTTTCAATCGAACCGTCGGTCCGAATCAAAACGACAGTTCCATTCTCAGCGGCATCTGCCTTGATGTCGACAACTTCGGAACCCGGAGCGCTGACGACATCGACGGCCACCGGGGCCTCGGTCGGTTCGGGTTCTGGGTCCTCCGTCAGTTCGGGAATGGCCGCCGCATCGACGGCCGCTTCGACCGCTGCTTCCAGGTCGTCATCAGTGAGAGGCGCAATCAGTTCTGCCGTCAAATACTCTTCAGGAGTTTCCTCAGATTCGGTAACGACATCTTCGGGGTCTGATCCACTCCACGGCATATATTCCGGAAACTGCGTAGAAACCGCCCACGCCCCGGCAACCACAACGATGATCCCGGCCACGATCCGCCAAAGGCCCAGTCCACCTTTTTTTTCGTGCGGATCCGACGATTCAAATGTCGCTTCCCTAGGCTCCCACGAGGCCTGCTGATCCACCATTGGAACCTGGTCGTCAGGCAGGCTGATTTCCAAGGGGCCGGACGGCTCCGAGAAAACCGGTTCCGGTTCCTGAACCAAAGGCTCAGGCATATCGACCGCAAAGGCCTGCTGAT
>CBDTUG010000416.1:0-2684 GCA_965363555.1 uncultured Thermoanaerobaculia bacterium | reverse complement strand
CAGGTCGGGCGGACCGGGGTGCTGACGCCGGTGGCCGAGTTGGAGCCGGTTTCGATCGCCGGTTCGATCGTTTCAAGGGCGACCCTTCACAATTTCGACGAGGTCGAACGCCTGGATGTCAGGCGAGGGGACACGGTCTGGGTTGCCAAAGGCGGTGAGGTGATCCCCAAGGTCATTGCAGTCGTCAGCAGAGAAAGACCCACCGAAACAACTCCGGTTGTCAGGCCGGCTCAGTGCCCAACGTGTGGCGCCGAGGTCAGTCGGATCGAGGGTGAAGTGGCTCTTCGCTGCAGCAATCAGACCTGTCCGGCGGTCTTGGGCTCCCGTCTTCGCCACTTCGTTTCGCGAGGTGCGATGGAGATCGAGGGCCTGGGCGAGCAGAGTCTCGAACTCTTGACGACAAAGGGCCTCGTCACCGATGCCGCCTCTCTGTGGGAACTTGACCAGGAGACATTGGCCGAGTTGCCCGGCTGGGGCGAACTCTCGGCTTCGAATTTGATCCGGCAAATCGATGATGCCCGCAACAGGCCGCTTCACCGATTGGTCTTTGCTCTGGGCATTCCTCATGTCGGAGAACGGGCTGCGGGCCTTCTGGCTGCGCGGTTTGGGAGTCTGGCGCGGTTGGGCGAGGCGGATCTGGACAAATTCGAGGCCATCGCAGGCATCGGTCCGGTGATTGCGCTTTCGGTCCATTCGTGGTTCCGGACAGCGGCCAATCAGGAGCTGATCACACGCCTGATCCAGAGTGGGGTTGATCCGGTCGAGACGGCCGGATTGCCGAGTGGGGACGGCCCGCTCGATGGTTTGATCTTCGTCATCACCGGAAAGCTCTCCGAACCCAGGCGTGATATCAAGGCTCGACTCGAAACACTGGGCGCCACGGTTGCTTCATCGGTCTCGGGCAAGACAGCGTTCTTGCTGGCCGGTGAGGATGCTGGATCCAAGATTGAAAAGGCCCTGAAACTTGGGGTCAAGGTTGTGGACGAACAGGGATTGCAGCTGCTGATCAACGGCGGCCGCGAGGAGGCGTGATGTCGGCAGTGATTTACCTGGTTGACGACGATGACGGGTCGCGAACGGCGATGGCCAAGGCTTTGGGTCGGGTCGGCTATCGGATGGAGCCTTTTTCCTCTGCTGAACAGGCACTGGCGGCGTTGCGGGAGGATTCATCGGTCAATATGGTGATTTCCGACGTCCGCATGCCTGGCATGAATGGGTATGAATTCCTGCGTCACGTCAGGTCGGAGCGCCCCGATCTCCCCTTTATGTTGGTGACCGCGTTTGCCGATGTGGAAGATGCGGTTTCGGCGCTCCAGGAAGGTGCGGATGACTATCTGACCAAGCCGGTTCGTATGCAGGAACTCCGCCAGAGAGTGCAGCTGCATCTCGAGCGCAGGGTCCTGTCAGACGAAAACAGAAGGCTGAAAGAACGATTGTCCAAGAACTTCGGATTCGACGGCATCGTCGGGCACTCCAACGCGATGGAAACCCTGATCGACAAACTCAAGGTCGTGGCGCCGACCCGATCGACGGTGTTGATCATTGGAGAAAGTGGGACGGGCAAGGAGTTGGTCGCCAATGCCCTCCACCAACACTCGCCTCGGGCGGAGGGCGCCTTCGTTGCGGTCAACTGTGGTGCTATCCCTGGGGAAATCCTGGAATCGGAGCTGTTCGGCCATGAAAAGGGCGCATTCACAGGGGCTCATCAACGTCGGATCGGCCTTGTGGAATCGGCGTCCGGAGGCACGCTCTTCCTCGATGAGGTTTCGGAACTTTCGTTGGATCTCCAGGTCAAGTTGCTTCGGGTTTTGGAGGACCGCACCGTGACCCGAGTTGGCGGTACGGTGAAGATTCCTATCGATTTCAGGCTTGTCGCGGCCACGAATCGTGACCTGCTGGGCTGGGTCCGTGAAGGGAGGTTCCGGGAAGACCTGTACTACCGACTCAAGGTGGTCACCCTGGAGATCCCACCCCTGCGTCGGCGTATCGATGATATCCCTTTGTTCGTGCAGCATTTCCTGGAGGTCTTCAACCAGGAATTGGAACGAGAAGTCACGGGTGTGCATCCATCGGTATTGGCCGCGCTCAAGCGGTGCCGGTGGAAGGGAAATGTCCGCGAACTTCGTAACGTCATGGAATCAATGGTTCTCTTCGCCCGGGACAGTGAGATCACCCTTGAGGATCTGCCGCAAGAATACCGGGTGGCGGTATCGACACCGGTGGCCACCGAGGGTGAGTGGGCGCCGCGCGAGATGGCCGACATCGAAAAAGAAGCCATTTTGAGGACTCTGCACTACACCGGCGACCATAGAGGCAAGGCGGCAACTTTGCTGGGCATCGGTTTGAGAACTCTCCAGCGTAAATTGAAGGAATACGGGGAAATTGATTCGGAGGAGTGAGAGGGGGGAACGTTCAACGGTCAAGTTGACTAACAACGAGGTTGAACCCCAACCCCTGCCTTCGGGGACGCATTGAGGTCACTGCTAATTCCTGGGATGTCGATCGCCCCCGCTCGGCGCATTTCCCTCAAGGGCAGCCGGGCTGGGAACGGGAGGGCATCGCCCTCGAAGGAAATGACCTTGGTGGCCTGCGGCGTAGGCTGAGGTTCGACTGCTGACGCGCTCGCCGAGGGTTGCCACCTCTGACGTTGTCCGAAACCTGACCCAGATCGGGAGGGCGCCCCG
>CBDTUG010000415.1:0-2689 GCA_965363555.1 uncultured Thermoanaerobaculia bacterium | reverse complement strand
AGAAGAATTTGTCATTGTCTTCATCTTTGTGTTCTTGGCGATCTTTGCGAGAAAATTGTGTTTCTGGGTTCCTTTGCAAACCGGGTTTGTTGGCCGAGGGCGGGGACCTACGGTTGTACGACGGCGCGGTTACAACGGCGCTGAGGAAGAATTCTCTCGCAAAGCACGCAAAGAGCGCGAAGGAAACACAGGTTTTATGAGTCTTTTTTTTGGTGATCTTCGCGAGAGTCTTGTGGTTCTGGGTTTGGTTGAGCAGCGGTGTCCTTGCTCCGTTGGGCCATCGGGGCCGAGGAGATGAACGACCAGGGTTGATCGTCGGTGTCAGGGTTTGTCGTTGCGGCCTCAACGGCGTTCCGGTGACCGTTGAGAATATTCGAAACGGTTGAGCCGGCTGCTCTGTCTTCGAGGGCGGTGAAGGCGTCGGTGGTTCCTCGGCTTAAGAATCCTTGCCACACGGCTTCACGGTGGGACGGGAAATCGATTTTGAAATTCGGCAGACCGGTGAGAGCCCTCCGCAGTAGCTTGATTCGGCGACGCGCCTCACGAGCATCGATCATCGTGGCCCCCTGGTAGGGTGTGTAAGGCTTCGGGACCAGGATGGAGACTCCGGCATGGAGGTTGCCGACTCGGCCCTTGGGTCGGCCGTGGTTCAACATGATTTGATGGGTTGCCTGCAGCAGGGATGCAATACTCAATATGTCATCGTCAGTTTCACCGGGTAGGCCCAGGATGAAATACATCTTGAGGTTGTTGATGCCACAGAGCTGGGCCGTTTCAGCGGCTTCGAGAATTCGTTGGTTTGAAATAGGTTTATTCAGCCGATGTCTTAGGGACTCGGATCCCGTTTCCGGTGCGATGGTCACAGACCGGGCCCCTGACTGGGCAAGGGGCTGCAAAACCTCGCGGACCATCGCCGGGATTCTCAGGGATGACACAGCAACATCGAGGTCCCGCTCGCGACATTGATGCAGAATCCGGGGAAGATCAGGGTGGTCTCCGACTGCAGTAGCGATGAAACCGATCTTTCGAGTTGTGCGGGACATTTCATCCACCCGGTCCATAATGTGGTCGGCCCCATAGGACCGAAGCCGTCCATAGTTGAAACTGACCCAACAGTAGCTGCATTTTTCGGGGCAGCCCCGGGACATCTCGATCAGGCCCCTGTTTCGATACTCCGTGTGTGGCGTGATGATGTGAGAGGCGGGAACGTTATCGGGCTTCGCGATGTGGCGATCCCTTTTCTCGAGCCTCCGCCGCTTGCCCAGCGGTCGCCCAAGGGTATCCAGGTTGTGCCTTGGAACGAAGAACCCGTCTCTGGCCGCCAGGTCCTCCAGCAATTTGGAGCGGTCGGCTGTATTTTTTACGGCCTCGAGCAGTTCCGGCAGAAGTATCTCACCAGCGCCAAGACAGAAAACATCTACGGCCGGAGAGAGGGGCAACGGATTGATTGAGGCCACCGGGCCGCCGACGACAACCAGGGGATCGCGTGCGGTTCTTTGTGTCCAGCGCCGAGGAATGCCGCTGTCGTCCAGGATATTGAGAACATGAACCGCGTCCAACTCGAAGGAGACCGTGAATGCAAGAATATCCATGTCGCCCAAGGGCGAGCGGTATTCGAAGGTGCGGCCTGTGCCATCGAGGTAGAAGCGTTCGACTCCAACATCTTCAATTCTGGCGGAGAGACGTGTGATCCACTGGTGTGCCAGCGAACTGAGGGCCACGCGATAACTGTTGGGGTAACCGACGCCGATGCGAATCTGACCGTGGGGAGAGAGGTCAATCAGGCGCCGTTCATCATCGACCAGTTGTTGCGGACTTGATACGCGGGTGATAACCACCTGCCCAGGATAGGCGATTCCGGGCAATCGTGTGAACAGAGAGTTCCCTTCGCAGGTTACAGGTTGCAGGTCTCAGGCCACAGGTCTTGATTCGCAGGGAGTGTTGGGTTTCCTGAAGCCCGCATCCTGGGACAGCTGCCCGGCGGAGTGGGCGGACCTGTTTTGGCTCCGGCCCCGCCGGATTGGCTCTTCACAAGAACTCGTGTCGGGGTTACACTATGCGTCCGGTAACTTCAGGTTGTCGGATTGAATAGATGAATCTTCCCGACACACATCCCCTCAACGTGGTTCCCATCATTGCCCTCGACGGTCCTGCCGGCGCAGGGAAGTCAACAGTGGCAGTGCTCTTGGCTGAGACTCTGGGTCTTCCGTACCTTGACACGGGCGCCATGTATCGGGCTGTTGGCCTGATGGCTCACCGAGAAGGTTGGCGTCCACCCCTGGATCCCAAAACTGATGGGTCCGATATATCACGGCTCGCCAAGGGGCGTTTGCGCCTTGAGCCCGGACCGGACAGGATGCGGGTGTGGGTTGATGAAGTCGAGGTCACACAGGAGATTCGATCTCCCGACTGTTCGGGCATGGCCTCGGCGGTATCGGCTCTCTCGGAGGTTCGGCGGGCGTTGGTGCCTGAACAGCGCCGAATGGGGTTGATCAAGGGTGGTGTGATGGAGGGCCGGGATATCGGATCGGTGGTCTTCCCCGACGCGGCCCTGAAGGTCTTCTTGACTGCATCACCGCAAACCAGGGCCAAGCGACGGTTTGACGAGCTGGTAGCAAGAGGTCTCGCCGTCACCTTTGAAGAGGTGTTGGAGGATCAGTCCCAGCGGGATTTCAGAGATTCGAGCAGG
>CBDTUG010000414.1:0-2690 GCA_965363555.1 uncultured Thermoanaerobaculia bacterium | reverse complement strand
CACCTTCACCAAGGGGAAGAAGAACCTCAAGGCAATGGACTTGACCAAAGCGATGATCGAGAAATTCGGTGACGACGATGTGGACAAGAAAATGTGCAAACTGGCCATTCGGCAGCTAATCGACGGCGGCAAGTGTATATACAGCTACTTTGGTGGCTCGTATATCACCCTGCCCGAAGAAGAGAAAGACAGCTGAAGAAACTGTTGAGGCGGGGGCCGGGAGTCCCCGGTCCCCGCCTTTTTTCCAACTACTGGAGGTTGGCATGAAAAAGAAAATGAAGGGCCCGGAGCGTATCGAAAAGACCGTGGATACCCTCAGACACTGGCAGAAGTTAGAACGCCAGGCTATTGAAACCATGTCGGATCTGATGGAGAAAACCGACAACCTTTTGATCCGTCAGATTCTCGAGATCATTCGTAGTGATTCGACGCAGCACCACCGGGTGCAGCAGTTCATCATTGACAGCTTGACTACCACCCCGGTTCAGCTTACTCCTGAAGACCTTGCCGAGGTGTGGGACGCGATCGAGGCGCACGACCAAGTAGAGCGCGAGACGATTGAGATCGCCAAGGAACTCAAGGAAGAATGCCCATTCTTCGTGCAAAAGGCGCTGCTCGAATATTTGATCATTGACGAGGAAAAACACGATCACATCCTCGGTCAGCTCGAGCAGTTTAAAAAGAACCTGTACCCCTACGGCTAATTGCCGGAGCGGTATTGAAGGAGGGGTTTGATGGGGCTTCTGAAGAAAAAAGACAAAGGGAAGAAAAGCTCACCGCCACGGTTTGCCTCCGGTGGGGGCACGAGTGGGTCGGAGATTTCGCCGCTCAGACCTACCTTCGTAGAGAAATTGCCGCCGTGTTCGGGACACTGTCCTTCGGGTAACGATATTCGGGGCTGGCTGAAGGTCATCGCCGAGCGTGAGAAGACAGGGACGAGTCTCGAGGATGCGTGCGATCAGGCGTGGCAGATCGAGGTGGAAACGAACCCGTTTCCGGCTGTGATGGGTCGTGTTTGCCCTCATCCGTGCGAGGATCAGTGCAACCGCAAGGAAAAAGACGGCGCGGTTGGGATCAATTCGGTCGAGCGATTCATCGGTGATTGGGGGTTGGAGCGGACACTTTCGTTACCTGCCCTGGACGCCGGAGGGCCGTTTGCAGAGAAGGTCGCCGTTGTGGGTGCCGGACCGTCCGGCCTCTCGGTGGCTTACCAGCTCGCCCGAAGGGGGTACGGAGTCACGGTTTTTGAGGCTTTTCCCAAGGCCGGCGGCATGCTTCGCTACGGGATTCCGATCTACCGCCTGCCGCGAGAGATCCTCGACGCCGAGATTCAGCGAATCCTGGACCTCGGTGTGGAGCTCAAGTGTGGGATGACGATCGGTCAGGATGTGACGCTCGATGCGCTCCGCGCGGAGTACGGTGCCGTATACCTTGCCATCGGGGCCCACAAGGGCCGCAAGATGGGAATTCCGGGTGAAGACGGCTCGGGCGTGTACACCGGAACCGAGTTCCTTAACAGGGCCAATTCTGGTGGAGATATCGAAGTTGGCGGCCGGGTGGTCGTCATCGGTGGTGGCGATACGGCGGTCGATGCCGCTCGCGTATGCAAGCGCCTGACGTCGGACTCTGCAGCGGTCTCGAAACGGATGGGTGCTGAAGTCACCATCCTTTACCGCCGGACGAGAACCGAGATGCCAGCGATCGATCAGGAGATCGAGGAGGCGGAGGAAGAAGCGATTCGTCTGGAATACCTCGCAGCGCCTATCAAGATTCTCCGTACTGATGGAGCGGTTTCGGGCATGGTCGTCCAGCGGATGAAGCTGGGAGATCCTGATGACTCAGGCCGCCGCCGCCCTGAGCCGATCGAGGGTGATACGTACGAAATTGAGTGCGAAACGGTCGTCATGGCTGTGAGTCAGCAACCGGATTGGGAGTCCCTTGGAAGCGATCTGCCTGCGGGGAAATCGTGGCTCACCTGCGATGAGTGGGGGCGAACCGAGGTCGATGGCGTGTGGTCGGGCGGCGACGTCCTTGGCCTCGGGCTGGCGACCACGTCGATCGGACAGGGACGGAAAGCCGCCGAGTCGATCCATGCAGCCCTCAGAGGGGAGGAGCTCCCTGCTTCGGATCTTCGTCCGCCGATTGGTCCGGAACACATCAAGATGGCGTTCTACGAGGAGAAACCTCGCGTGGAGCGTACTCTGGTCTCCGCCGAGGATAGACTCGCCAAGCCTTTCGACGAGGTTGATCTTGGTGTGACCCAGGAACAGGCGCTCGAAGAAGTCATGCGGTGCTTCTCATGTGGACTCTGCTTTAATTGTGAGAACTGTTGGATGTACTGCCAGGCCAACTGCTTCAAGAAAATTCCCGGGCCTGTTGCAGGTTTTTACTATGAGGCCAGTCTTGCAACGTGCGACGGTTGCAAGAAGTGCTGGGAAGAGTGCCCGTGCGGGTACATCGTGGGGCAGTAGGCGCCAAACATGCTATTGACCACCCCCCGCCTCGTCGTTGCCGGCCTTGCCGGAGACAGCGGCAAGACCCTTGTGAGCCTCGGGCTCGCCAGGGCCTTGGCGGCTCGGGGTGTCGTTGTGGCGCCGTACAAGAAGGGCCCGGACTACATCGACGCGGCGTGGCTCGGCCTTGCTGCTGGGTCGCCCGGCCGGAACCTTGATACTTTTATGATGCCTTCG
>CBDTUG010000413.1:0-2693 GCA_965363555.1 uncultured Thermoanaerobaculia bacterium | reverse complement strand
CATCTGCCTCAAAAACCCAGTCCTCAGTCACGAACTGTTGGATGCGTTCGGCAAAGGGCCTGGGTTCATGGCCCAGGTACTCGTAGAGTTCGTCGGGGAGCAGGTTCGGAAAGGACGCCAGATCTTCCATGCCGATTTCCATCTCAACCCGAATTTCGTCCGACTCGATGAAGAACTCGGCGATGGTGGGTGCGCTGGCGGCTTTCGATACGACAATCGCGTCGGCCTGCAGGAGTTGCTGAACAGTCAGAAACAGTATCGCTGACAGCGTGATACGAATGAGGTGCCTACGTCGAAACATGCGAATCTGAGCAGGTTGGAAACACCGTAGGTCCATGGCAAGAAGGGAAGGGGATAATTGGATTGGTCTGGGCGCGCCGCACTCAACCGCCAGGAACCAGAGCAAACATCCGTTGGCTTATCATGGGTCTGCCTCCGTGAGAGAATCCTTCCTCAAAAACCCCATCCACCACCCCATAAGGTCCCTGGTGAAAACTCCACGCTATTGCCCGCCGGATCGCGGACGTAGAGCGACCGACCACCCTCATCCCAGTTTCGAATCTGCTCAACCTCAATCCCGGCCTGTTCGAAGTGGGTTTTCCAGGCGTCGATCTCCTCGTCGGTCGATGCGAAGGCAATATGCCCTTCACCTCGCATGCCATGAGAGGGCACTGAGCGACCGGATTCCGCACTCAGGACGGGATCAAATATCAGGAGGACGCTCCGGCTCATTCGAAAGGTCAGGAAGAGCTCGGATTTCTGGATGACTTCCATTCCGAGTATGCCCCCGTAGAACCGCTCTGCGGCAGAGAGGTCACGCGCGTAGATTACGGTCTCAAATACACGATCCGCCTTCATGGTTTCCTGACCCCGAAGATGATGTTTGACGCCTCGTTGTCGAGCGGGGTTCGCGCAAAAGACCCGAATGTTTCCACAACCTCCAAGTCGGCCCGTTCGCAGAGCAGGCGAAGCTGGGGCGGGGTATGGCAGACCATTTTGAGTGTGGTCGTCTCTTCTTTCTCCAGTTCCTCACCTGTGTAGGTGCGATAAATGAAGCGCCCCGCGAACGATTGCTCGATCTTGTCGATGCTGTCCTTGATGAATATGCGCACAATCCGCTTCCCGTCCCCGGTTGTCCATTCCGTCTGATCATCCACCTCGCCGATGCCCGAATAGACACGCTCGAATCGGGGAAGAAAAACGTCGAAGAGGGCGGTACTCCCGGCTTCCATGTGGCGGGCGATGGTCGCAAAGGCCCGTTTTTGATCTTCCAGCGTGTACATATGCTGTAGTACCCGAAAGGGCAGGATGATCAGCGGGAAGGTCCGCTCGAGATCGACGGTGCGGAGATCGCCTTCCTTCAGCTGGATACGACCGGCCAGAGCGGCGTCCTCACCCCTCAGATGTTGGCGGAAGATCTCCAGCATCGATGCGGATGCGTCGATGCCGACAATGTCGATTCCAGCCCGGGCGATCTCACGGGAAATTCGACCGGTGCCGCACCCGAGTTCCAGGACCGGCCCGCCGGTCCGCTTCGCCGCTTCGACGTAAAAGGGGATATCGACCAGAGTCTCAACGGAATCATAGGCCCCGTCGTAATAGATGGCGTCGATCCGATAGTCATCATCGTTCATTTCGCCATCCTGACCGGCCTTGCCCACAGTGTGAACTCCCTTTTGCGCCCGAGTATCCCGCACCGTGTTAGCATCGCCCAAAACAATGTGGGAGATCCTGCCGTGAGCCTGTCGAACGGCTTGTCGTGAGCTTGTCGAACGGCTTGTCGTGAGCTTGTCGAACGGCTTTTCCCCTCGATTCCACAGACTTCCCGCACTTGAATAATCGAATGCAGTTCATTCAGGCCTACAAAACGAATCGAACCAACCTTCTGATGGCTACCCTGCTCGTCGTGTCATTGTCTGGTTGTGCGCCAACTCCTGAAGTCACCGCAGACTCCGCCGCCACCCCGTCCGGTTACAAGTTGCAGAGGGTGCTCGAGGTCGCCGGTCGGCAGGGGATAGCCACGGACGGCAGCCATTACTTTGTCAGTGGATCAAAGGCCCTCTATGTCTATTCGGCGGAGGGCGAGTTGCTTCAGGCCAATGAGGAGCCGTTCCTGGACCTGGCCATGCCCGCCAACCACATCGGGGACATCGCGATCCACGACGGCGAGCTCTTCGCCGGCATCGAGTGGTTTGACGACGGACAGGGGCATGATATTCAGATCGCGGTCTACGATGCGGCCAGCCTCACCCACCTGCGCTCGATTGACTGGAATCCGGACTCCGGCCAGGTCGAGGTCAGTGCCGTGACCGTTGACCCTGACAACGGGCTGATCTGGATGACGGACTGGGTCAACGGCCGCCATGTCTATCGATACGATCTCAAGTCGGGCGAGTATCGCGGAAAGCTCCAGCTCAGGCCGGTTCCCTATGCACAGCAGGGGATCGCCTATAGGAATGGCTTCCTCTACATCACCGCCGACGACGGCGATGCGGACCTGGATGAGGCGGATAGCCTCTGGCGAGTAAGGGCGGAGGCCACCTCGGCCTCGGTCTTCGTGACCCATGAATTGGATCTTTCAGCCTTTCATCGAACCGGAGAGATCGAGGGTGTGGCCTGGGATGAAAACACCGATGAGCTGTTGGTCCTGTCCAACCGCGGCGCACGGATCGTTAACGGCATGCCGAGCGGTT
>CBDTUG010000412.1:0-2708 GCA_965363555.1 uncultured Thermoanaerobaculia bacterium | reverse complement strand
TATTTCGGATTTCGGAATTCGGAATTCGGAATTTTTCATCGCTTCCATCGCGACCATCGCAAAGTTTTGAGTTCTTAGTTTTCAGTTTTTAGTTGTCCATCGCAGCCATCGCACGAGAGCCCACAGATCACCTAGATTGATCCAGATCCATCGCAGTCGGAGTAACCGCAGATAGCGCAGATGAACGCAGATCCATCGCACCGGGGATTCGCGTGGGGAAACGGACCGCGCGTGGTGGAGGCGCCATCCTTGACATTGTTTGGCTCCCGGTCGTATTCGTCGACAGCAACCTCCGGGTTTTCTTTTCTTTCCTTTTTCTTTTGATCTTTCGGATGCCATATTTGCAGTATTCGACGGTCCAACTCCCCAATTCCTTCCATTGCTTGGAGATACGAAAGATGATTTAAAGTACCGAATCATATGGTGATACCTGGTATCAGTTAGAATTCAACTGAAGACTGGGCCACCGCGCGGGTTTGAAGAACAGGGTGGAAAGTCGGGAACCAAAATTCTGCCGCCCCACCCCTTGCGCTTTCTAAAATCTTGCATTATCTTTCTTTTAAGTAGGTTTCAGCTTTGCTGACAACAAACCATCCCGTCGCTCTCAAGGCCGCCCTGAGGCACGACGCCATCCGTCGTGCTATCGAACTCAACGGCCGGGTGAGTATCTCCGAACTCAAGGATCGACTCGAAGTCACCGAGGTTACGATCCGCGAGGACCTCAAATACCTCGAACAGCGAAATGTCCTGACCCGGGTGCGCGGGGGAGCCGTAGCCTCCCGGACTGGTGCGATGGAATTGTCCATCGAAGAGACGAGCACAACCAACCACGTGGAGAAGGTTGCCATCGGGGCCTGGGCTGCGTCGATGGTGAAGAACGGTCAGACAGTCATCATCGATGTCGGCAGTACGACGACCGAGATGGCGAAGGCGCTCTCACCGGATCTCGTTCGAGTCGTCGTGATCACCAACGGGCTCAACATTGCCCTCCTCCTTGAATCGTACCCGGGTGTCTCGGTCATCGTCACCGGTGGCACTCTGCGGCCTCTCCAACATTCTCTCGTCGCACCCATGGGCACCCTGCTCCTGGATCAGCTGAAGGCCGACGTGGCGTTCCTCGGGTGCAACGGTGTCGATTCCATTCGTGGTTTCACCAACAGCAATATCCCTGAGGCGGAGATCAAACAGGCCATGGTGCGTTCGGCCGGGCAGACAGTTTTCCTCGCCGACCACGACAAGATCGGCACCGTGGCGTCAGCCTATGTGACAGGTATCTCGGGAGCCAATCTCCTGATCACCGACGACGGTGCGAATGAGACGGTCCTCGAGACCTTGAGAAACGACGGATTGACTGTAGAAAAAGTCCGGACCGGACAGGGAAGATGACGGAACGAGGGACTGTATTGCTCGAATCACGAACCGCCGACGCAGAATGCCAGGTGGCGGTTCGAAAATGTCTTGGATGTACTGACCGGAGGAGGTAAGGGATGACCAGACAGAGACTCATCGGCGTGACAATCGTTATGTTCTTGTTGCTCTTCAGCCAGGCGGCCTGGGCGCAGACAACGGGCAGCATTCGCGGACGGACCCTCGATGCCGACGGACAGGCGCTGCCGGGGGTGAGCATCGTGGTCACAGGTGAGGTTCTCGGCTCGGCTCGAAGGACCGCCGTGACGAGTCCATCCGGTGGATTTCAGTTTGCGGCGATGCCGATCGGTACATATACCGTAGCGGCCGACCTCCCCGGTTTTCAGAAGCAGGCCGCCGAAAACGTGAGGGTCGCTATCGGGAAGGTTGTTTCGGTCGACTTCACCATGCCGGAAGCATTCTCCGACGAGATCACGGTCACATCCGAAACTCCGATCGTCGACGTGGCAAGTCCGACCTTTGACACCAGGTTCGACAATGAACAGATCATCGACCTTCCGACCAGGGGGAACTTTTACGACATGATCGCGATGACCCCCGGTGTTTCCCAGATGGGGGAGGGTTCGAGTTGGGTGTCGGCCTTTGGTGCGGACGTGAAATCGAGCCAGTGGAACATTGACGGCCTCGATCGCACTGCGCCGGAGGGAGGCGACCTCTCGTGGTCGATGAACGACGAAATGGTGGCCGAAATCCAGGTGCTCGGGACCGGCGCTACCGCCGAATATGGTGGCATGCTCGGCACTGCCTTCAACGTGGTCACCAAGTCGGGGACCAATGAGTTCCACGGCTCGGCCGCGCTCGACTACTGGAACCCCAACTGGGTTTCTGAAAACGGCCGGCGAGAGGATGCTCCAGAGGGGGCGCAGACCTACGAACTCGACCATCACAACAACCTTGCGATGACTTTGGGTGGGCCGATCGTCAAGGACAACCTGTGGTTCTTCGCCGGTGCCGAATTCGGGCGATACTTGTCCTTCGGCCCCTTCGAGGACTCGACCCTGCCAAATCAGAAAGAGACGACGTGGGACAATTTCGACGTCAAGTTCACCGCTCAGTTGGCCCAGAACCACCGCCTTAATCTCACGGGGAGCGATCACGAGTACCTCGGCCCGAGTGCGGGCGATATTTTCAGCGAACCGTCTTCTTGGAGTGAAAACTGGAACCATCACCAGATGATTTCGCTGGATTACAGCGGCATCCTCGGTGAGAACACGGTCCTCGAAGCCCGTGCCGGTATGTGGCGGGGCGACAACGCATACCGTTCCCAGTACCCCACCGGT
>CBDTUG010000411.1:0-2711 GCA_965363555.1 uncultured Thermoanaerobaculia bacterium | reverse complement strand
CGTGTCAAAAAAAGTATTGGTAGCAACCGAAAAACCGTTTTCGCCAACAGCCGTCGAACAACTTTTGGAAGTGTTCAAGGCAGCCCATTACGAAGTCCAGCTGCTCGAGAGCTACACGGACAAGGCAGACCTTCTCGCTGCCGTTGTCGATGCCGATGCGATGATCATCCGCAGTGACAAGGTCACCGCCGAGGTCCTGGATGCCGCCAGGCAGCTGAAAATCGTCGTTCGTGCGGGCGCTGGATACGACAACATCGACTGTGCCAAGGCCGCTGAGAACAACGTGGTCGCAATGAATACCCCTGGGCAAAACTCGAACGCTGTGGCAGAGCTCGTTTTCGGCATGATGGTCATGAGAGCCCGCAACAACTGCAACGGTAAACCTGGCACGGAGCTTCGAGGCAAGACAATCGGTATCCACGCGTATGGAAACGTCGGTATCTACGTCGCCAAAGTGGCCCATGGCTTCGGAATGGACGTGTATGCGTTCGATCCATTCGTCGACGACGACGCGATCAAAAACGATGGTGTAACCCCTGTCGACTCGATCGAAGAGCTCTACGAGACTTGCCAGTACGTCTCGCTTCACATACCCGAGAACCAGAAAACAAAGAGCTCCATCAACTACGAAGTGCTCTCAAAAATGCCCAAAGGCGGCACGCTGATTAATACGGCCCGGCTTGGTGTCATCGACGAAGACGGTCTCAAAAAGGTCTTTGCCGACCGAGACGACTTCGCCTACCTCTCGGACATTGCGCCGACCTGCGCTGACGACATCACAGCGAAGTACCCGGAGCGCAGCTTCTTCACACCCAAGAAAATGGGAGCACAGACTGCAGAGGCCAACATCAACGCCGGCGTAGCTGCCGCGAACCAAATCGTCAAATTCTTCGAAGAAGGCGACGTTACCTTCAAGGTCAATTGATTCGACCGCCTTCATCATGCAGATCCGCGGCGGTGAAGACACCGCCGCGGATGTCAACAACCGCTGATACATGCCCGGATGTGAAGTACAAGATCAAGCGCTGCTACCGCTAAATATCTCGAATACCTCGGCTTCGGTCAGCTTTTTCCGTTCGCCGGCAAAGGTGTAGGCCTCAGGTTTGAGGTCAATGAAGTACTCGAGGTTCATGTCAATCCCGCTCTGGTCATCTACCGTCCCGAAGGCGATATGCCAACGACCCTGGTGTGGACCGGGGGCGGTAACCCGGTAGAACAGTGATGAACCGCACACGGAACAGAAGCCGCGCTTAGCCCACTCCGACGAAGTGTAGGTGGTGATCTTGTCTTCGCCGACCCAAACGACGTCACTGGAACCAATCGAAAGAAAAGAACCACTCCCCCACCGCCGACACATACCGCAATGACACGCAGCCATCGTTCCTTCGAGTCCCTTCGCCAAATAGCTCACCGCACCGCATAGGCATTTCCCGGTTCGTTCCATGGTGCCCTCCTTGTCAACTGATCGTATCTGCACCACCGACCGATCGGCAATATCCCGTAAAACTTGAGGCGGGACGGTTGGAGCGCTATGCTCCGGTACAAGGAGGCTTGACTCTGGCATGAGAGACCCTCGAATTCAAACAAGTGCTTCAGTCCTGGGTGGCCTGCTCGTGAGAGCCGTAGCTGCCGCCACAGTTCTTCTCTCACTGACCACTGGTGCCGCCTCAGCCTATGAGACTGACAAGGTCGCCCTGGTCATTATCGACGGGCTCAGGTACTCGGAGGGACTCGGGGACCCCGATCACACCTACGTCCCAGAGATGTGGGCCCTTGCTCAGCAGGGCACAATCATCGAGCCCTTCATCAACGATGGATACACCTACACATCTCGGGCCATCCCGGCGATCTGGTGCGGGGCCTGGACAGAAGTCATTTCGTTTTCAGACCCTGACTGTGGTGGCAGCTCCAACAACTACACCCAACTGCCTACCATTTTCGAGTACTACCGCAAGCACCTCTCCCGTCCCGATGAAGACTGCATCTATTTTTTGAAAGACGTCGGGTGCCCTTGGAAAGCGAGCTTCGAACCGGACTATGGGCCTGATTTCTGGCCGCTCTATCACAGCGCCGGGACGACCGACCTCGACGTTTGGTCCCAGACCGAACCGCTTCTGGAACAGTACACGCCATCCTTCTTCCTCGTATACCTGGCCTCGGTGGACCATGAGGGTCACTCCGGGAACTGGGAGGACTACCTTGACTCGATCTCCACTGCGGACAGCATTGTCGGCATGCTGTGGGACTACCTCCAAGCCCATCCATTCTACGCGGGAACGACCACTATGATCGTGACCAACGACCATGGACGGCACGACTACGATTTCTCCGGGCACGGGGATAGCTGCGACGGCTGCCGCACGATCCAATTTCTGGCCGTAGGCCCCGACATCCAGACCGGTCTCGTCTCCACCGTTCCAAGGACCATTCCCGATATTGTTCCAACAATTGGAGAATTGCTCGGTTTCCCGACCGAAGACTCAACAGGAACCGCGATGATCGAGATTATCAAGACCGGATCGGGGGACCTGAAGATTTTTTCGGACGATTTTGAGTCAGGCGACACATCGGCCTGGCTTCAAGAGCAAATCATCGAAGAACAGCGGCGCTGGGTCGAATTCAATGAATGATTAGGTTCGGCAGGCAAATTAAACCCAGCCGGTTCCCATCCGGAAACCCCGGAAGGGGACAGCGCGGTTCCCGAGGCGGAA
>CBDTUG010000410.1:0-2722 GCA_965363555.1 uncultured Thermoanaerobaculia bacterium | reverse complement strand
TTTAGGAGCTGTCAGCTATCAGCTATCAGTTCCTACCCGCCCGGTACCTCTCCTTTAGGGACTCTCAAACCGGGAACCAGGTGGTGTTCGGGGATGACGGCGATGGCTCGGGGACGGACGGGACAGACCTGCTCGCACAGACCGCATCCGGTACAGGCTCCGCTGCCTACAAGGGGTCTGCCGCCGATCATCATCAGGGCGGAGTGGGGGTATGGACAGGCCTGAAAACAGAGGTCGCAGATCTCGCCCTTGAAGGTCACGCAGGTTAAGGGGTTGACCCGGGCAATACCGATCCTGATCCTCTCGGGGCTTTCAGGTTTGATCAAGGCGCCTTCGGGACAGGCCGGTGCACAGGGAATGTCCGTGCACATCAGACAAGGCTGGCTGGCTGCTTCGATCGCCGGCAGGATTTTCCCTTCCGTGTCTTCGGATTTGAAGATCGCTCTGGGAGGGCAGGCCGCGACACATTCGTCGCAGCCTGTACATTTCTCGAGAAAGTCTTCGTCTGGGATGAGGGCGCCTGGCGGCCGAAGGAGTATTCTCGGAGGCCTCTCGGTCGGTTTTCGAGACGCCGCGGCCGCTTCTTTCGCCGCGTCAAACCACGAAGTGAGGAACTCCCGCCGAGAGCGGTTCATCAGGAATCCTCGGCGCCGTGAGGAATGGGAATATCCGACCAAGGGGCCGGCTGGTCGATCCTAATCATCTCAATTCCTGCGATGGCGTCCGAAACCAGTGAGTCGATATCCAAAGTCTCTTCGGCCTCGCTCAGTTCCTGATGCGTGGACCGGGTGGCCGGGTGCTCGGGAACCAGGAAGGAACAGCAGTCGAAATGGGGGAGGATCGATGTCTCGAATGACCCAAGACGGCGTGCGGTGTTGATGATCTCTTGCTTGTCCAGGGTTATCAAAGGCCGAATGACTGGGATTCGGGCGATGGCCTGGACGGCGGCGAGGTTTTCAATAGTCTGCGAGGCTACCTGCCCCAGACTCTCACCGGTAACCAGCGCCCGTCCCTTGAATCGTGACGCAACACGCTGTGCGATCCGGATCATGAATCGGCGGTACAGCAGAACTCTCAGGCGCGTGGGGCAGTTGGCCACGATCATTTCTTGGATCGGCAGCAGAGGCACCATCGCCAGTCGGCAACGCCCCTGGTATCGAGCCAGAATTCGAGCCAGATCGATCGTTTTCTCAAGGCTGGCAGGATCGGTCCGGGGGACCGAGTGAAAGTGGACGAAATCCAGGCGAACCCCTCTTTTCATCATCTGATAGGCGGCAACTGGAGAGTCGATGCCGCCCGAGAGCATGCAGGTCGCCCGGCCGCCCGAGCCTCTCGGCAGGCCACCCGGACCGGCAACCCGCCGGGTCCATAGGTAAAGCCCGTCCCGATCGACCAGGAGATGGACCGTCAACTCCGGACGTGTCAGGTCGACATCCCAACCCGTCAGGTTGACAACAGCTGTACCGATATCCCTTTCCAACTCGGTCGAGGTTTTCGGAAACGTCTTGTCCGAGCGGAGACATCGAACGGCAAAGGATGAAGGGGTCAGACCTTCAAGCTTGTTGGGCAGGGCAGCGATGATGTCGTCGGTCGTATAACCGACCTTTTCGACCGGCATGATCGAGGCGATGCTGAAAACCGTCGCCATGCGTCTGGCCACTTCCCGGAAAGGCACCGGTTCGGTGAACGATACGAGTACCCGCCAACGCGGACGCTGGACCTTGTCGAGCGGAAGATCTTCGAGTACGTTTTTGACGTTGTCGGTAATCTTCTGTTCGAACCACTTACGGTTGCCGCCCTTGAGGCTGACTTCGTTGGTTGTCGCGAGAATCTTGGTGACCATCTCCATGGGCGGACAATACCACGCCGGACACTGGTGAGAAGTCCGGGTTAGGTATGAATAAACCCCGGCGGTCAGACCGCCGGGGTCATCTCGTCTTGTGTGTTGCCCCAGCCTCAGTTGAGGTTTCGAAGGGCCTTTCCCGGTTTGAAACGGATGGTCTTCCCGGGTGGGATCTCGACCTCGCGACCTGTCTTTGGATTGCGTCCGATGCCGCGCTTGCGGTCCTTTACCTGAAATACGCCGAAACCGCGAAGTTCAATACGGTCGCCCCCAATCAGAGCATCCTTGATGCCGTCGAGAAGGGCGTTGACCGCTTCGATGGCTTCGGGTTTCTTCAATTCGGCTGCATCTATCACTTTTTCAACCAGGTCCGCTTTGATCATCCCCAACTCCTCCGTAAGAGCATCAGAACCGGCAACATACAACCATCTCGATCGACTGTCAAGCAGATCGGTCAGAAAGGCGGTTCATTGGCTTCATCGCCGTACCCGCTTTGTGGTGGACCTTGGTCCGAGGAACCCGGGTCCGAGTTTTGTTGGCCTCCGCCCTCATGACCTCCGCCACCGTGGCCTCCGCCGCCGGACTGTCGCGGCCCGACGAACTGGATTTCTCGGGCGTTGATTTCGGTGAAATACTTTTTCACACCGTCCTTTTCGTAGGTGTCGTAACGGATGCTGCCCTCGACGTAGAGTTGGGTGCCCTTCTTGATGTACTTCTCGCAGAAATCCGCAAGATGTGCCCAGGCGATGATGTTGTGCCACTCCGTGCGAGGGTTCCCGTCCTGGTCCTTCGACCTGTGGTCGGTCGTAGCCAAAGAAAATTTCGCAAGGCGAGTTCCTGATGAGATCGTACGTACTTCAGGGTCCCGTCCGACATTGC
>CBDTUG010000409.1:0-2727 GCA_965363555.1 uncultured Thermoanaerobaculia bacterium | reverse complement strand
TCCTTTTTTACCGGCGCCTTCTTCACGGCTGTCTTCTTGGCGGGCGCCTTCTTTGCAGGCGCTTTCTTTTCTGGAGCCGTCTTGACAGGCGCCTTTTTGTCGATAACTTTTTTTGGTTTCTCCAGGGCACTCATCAGCTGGGCGGCAAATCCACTGACCGTCGGACCGGCATCTGAACCGGTATTCATGTGAGCCAGATATTCGCCGCGTTCCTGGTCTTTCTTCTGAGCCTTGATCGAGAGACTGATCCGTTGCCTGTTGCCGTCAACCGCCATGATCTTGGTAACGACCTTTTGGCCGGGCTTGAAGAACTCACGAGGGTCAGCGCCACGTTCCAGTCCCGATTCCGACATGGGAATCAACGCGCTGACTCCCTGCTCCAATTCGACAAAGACACCGAAATCGACGCCGTGCTCAACAGTTCCCTCGACCGTCTGCCCTTCCTGGTACCGCATCCCGATTCGTTCCCATGGATCGCCGTCCGGCAACCTACGAAGAGCCAGACCGATACGATGGTTTTCCCGGTCAACATCCTTGATCCAACCGTTGATTGTCTGCCCCTCCTGGAACTCTTCGGACTTGAGGTCCTGCCCTGGAGGCAGTTGACTGACATGGAGGAGACCGTCCATGCCGGGGGCAAGCTGAACAAAAACGCCGAATGGCGCCTGTCGAACCACAGTTCCCTCGAACGCGCTTCCTGCTGGGAATTGCTCGGCTACGGCATCCCAGGGATCGACCTGCATCTGCTTGATGCTCAATGCAATCCGATTCTTTTCCCGGTCCATACCCAGGACCTTGACGGTCACGGCTTCGCCGATCGTCAGAACGTCCGACGGTTTGCCCACCCGCTGGTGACTGAGCTCGGTGACATGCACCAAACCATCGACCCCTCCAAGGTCAACGAAGGCACCGAAATCCGGAAGAGACCGAACCGTTCCTTCGACAACGGCGCCCTCTTCCAGCGTTTCCCAAGCCTTGGCCCGCATCGCATCGCGTTGAGCCCGCAACAGCGCAACCCGGGACACGACCAGATTGCCACCATTCGCCTCATACTCCAAGACCTTGAACTGATAGGTCTGCCCCAGGTGGACATCGAGGTCGTCGCTGCGTGAATCGTCAATCTGGGACATCGGGCAGAACCCACGAATCCCTGCGACGATCACGTCGAATCCACCCTTGCGGCGGCCTCCAACCTTGCCCTCGACGGGCTCGCCAGTCTCGGCAGCATCGAGGAGAACATCCTTGAGCTTCTGCTCGACCGCCAGCCGATGCGAAACTTCAATTTGTGATCCGATCGCCGTAACGACCACTTCGACCGGATCACCCGTCCCAGGTTGCTCGAGTTCTTCACGAGCCAGGACCGCTTCGGCTTTACCGCCGACGTCGACCAGCACGATATCTCCGTGGATTTCGACGATCGTGCCCAGCACGACGTCGCCCACGCGAACACTTCTTGCGCCGACTCCCTCTTGGAGTGCGGCTTCAAACTCACTGATTTCAGGGGATTTTTCGTTCATAACAGGCCTCGATGAATGGAGTCCGGCCACCTGTAGGTCACCGGTTCGCAAGAATACCATAGACGGCAAATTCCAGGATGCCGGCGGCGTCCTGCGTCCCAGCCTTCCAGAGTCCTGGTTTCCTGGCGTCCCAACTTCCCACCTTCCCAGCCTATCTCTGCCACACCACCCGACCGCCAACGACGGTCGCAGCGGGGCCTCCCTGAAGCGTGACTCCGCCGAAAGGTGTATTGCGGCCCTTGGAGACGAAGGCGTCTGGATCGACCGTGAGAATCTTCTCAAGGTCGAGAATCGTAAGATCACCGGGTGAACCCACTTCGAGGCAACCGCCAGGCACACCGACAATTTTCGAAGGCGCCACCGACATCAGTCGAATCAAGGCCGAGATTTCGATAATCCCAGGCCGAACCAACCGGTCCAGCGCCAGAGAGACCGCCGTTTCCAGAGCACTGATCCCGAACGGCGCATCCGCGAAATCCATCTCCTTTTCATCGTGGTGATGGGGAGCGTGGTCAGAAACGACCGCGTCGATCGTTCCGTCTACAAGACCCTCGATGATGGCGCGCCGGTCAGCGTCGGTTCTCAGAGGGGGGTTCATCTTCCACTGCGGATCGTAGTTCGAGCCAGCAACGTCTTCATCAATCAGGGAGAAATGGTGGGCAGTCACCTCGCAGGTCACCTTCGATCCACGGCTTTTTGCCGCCCTGACGGCTTCCACCGATCCCGCCGTACTCAGGTGGCCCAGGTGGAGCCGACCACCGGTGTAGCCCGCAAGCAATATATCTCTCGCGACCACCAGCTCCTCCGCAGCCGCCGACATACCCCTCAGCCCGATTCGAGTGGATACCCGACCCTCGTTCATCACGCCCCGATCGCTGAGCACCTCATCCTGGGGATGCACGATAATCGGCACGTCGAAACTCAGGCAGTATTCCAGGGCCCGTCGCAACAGCAAGGGGTTGGCCACAGGAACGGGAGAGTCTGAGATCGCGACCGCTCCGGCCTGGACCATCTCCCCGACCTCGGCCAATTCATCACCTTGGCATCCCTTTGACAGCGCACCGATGGGATAGACCCTGACAGCACCGGCGCGTTGGGCTTTCTCCATGATGTACCTGGTCACCGCGGGTTCATCGTTGACCGGGCTGGTGTTGGCCATACAACACACCGCCGTGAAGCCTCCGGCCGCAGCAGCCAGGCATCCGGTCTC
>CBDTUG010000408.1:0-2735 GCA_965363555.1 uncultured Thermoanaerobaculia bacterium | reverse complement strand
CGAGACAAAGAAAAGGTTTAATCGTCGAAGCGGGAGGGTAGGTCCCTTGAAAACACCGGTTCTGAAGGGGGTGTTGGGGATCACCTGAGATCTCAGACCACTGCTCGGAGCTCAGAGGCGAGCTGAACACATTGGGATCGAAACTCGGTGAAGAATAGAGTGCCCGAACAGCGCCGGTGTGCACATCAAGAACGACAACGGCCCCGGCGTTAGCGCCCAGTGCTTCGACTGCGGCCTCCTGGATTCGGGTGTCGATCGTCACCACCAGATCCTGGCCCGGGGTGGCGCTATTCTCTTCTACCATGCCCAACTGACGTCCGACCGCTGAGACGACGACACGGCGCTCCCCATAACGGCCTTGAAGAAGGTCCTCGCCGAGGGCTTCAATCCCCGTTGCTCCGATCATCTGGTCCGGCTGAAAGCCCTCCTGACCTTTAGCCTCACCCTCAGTCAACTTTCTCAGGTAGCCGACGACATGAGCAGTGCTGGCAGACAGTGGGTAGGATCGCCGGTATCCACTAACGACCGAGAGTTCCGGAAAGTCACTTTGATGAGCCCGCACGCGGGCTACGTGTTCCCAATTGATGTTTTCGGCCGCAACCAGGGGCGCCATCGTACCGATCCGCCGCGACGCAAACCTCTGGTTGAGATCCTCCCCTTCGATGATGCCCTGGTCGGTCAAGAAAGCAACCGTCCGGTCCAGGTCATCGGCTTCATCGGGGAATACCAGCAATTGCCAGGCGGGGACATTGTCAGCCAAGAGTCCTCCCTGCCGATCGAATATTCGACCGCGAGGGGCAGGAATAGGAATCCTCCTGAGCCGGTTGTTCTCCGCCAGTTGGGCCCATGTTTCTCCCTGGATAATTTGCAGGTGGGCCAACTTGAAATGGAGGAGACCGAGTGCACCCAGTACCAGGGCGAGAACCACGCGAGACCGGCGGCGAAAAAGAATGGGGTCGGTGCGGATCCTCATCAACGGAGCCGGCGGGCCCGGTGCTGCCGCCATCGCATCGGTAGATCAAGGGCAAGTACCGCATGAACCGCAGCGCACCAGAATCCGGTCAGAAGGGCGGAGCCGCCGATCCAGGCCCAGGACGGGCCGGTGGGAAGTCCCAGAGGCAGGTAACAGACGGAATGAACGAGCCAAAAGACCAGGGTTCCGCCGGCGCCATAAACGAACCAGGCACGGGTCTTTCGTTGGGCCATGACGGAGGCGCCGATCCAGGCGCACAATGCCGGGGCACTCCAAGCGATTGCACCGATACCGATGACCGGTTCAAAGAGCAGGTCCCAGCCGAGGCCGATCCCAAAGGCCAGCCAGTACCACCGACGTTCCTGCCCCAGGAGAGGCGGTCCGATGACCCAGGGCATGGGAAGCAGGACAGCAGCGGCGGAGGGCAAGGATTGTGGATAACCGAGCAGCCGTTGTACCGCCAGGGTGACGGCAACCAGCACGATGGTCTTCAGGCCAAGTTTCATGGCCGTTCCCCCTCGGGGTTTTCGGCCATACTCCCGTTGTTGACAAGCCAGACGGATTGGATGGTTGTGGGGTTGGCCACCGGGCGCGCCTTGATCTCCAAGAACGGTCCGCCCCTCTCGTGGATCGACGAAATTCTGGCCACCGGAAAGCCTGGGGGATATATTCCATCGGCGCCGCTCGTAACCAGTTCTTGATCGACGGTCAGGGTAGCTCGGCGTGACACAAAACGGATATTGAGTTCGGGTCTACCCGTTCCCTCGGCCAGCCCTTGGGTCGAGCCGTCAAGGGTCGTGACGGCGATGGCTGCAGCTGCGCGGGTCAGGCTCTCGACCCAACAGATTTGCCCCTCTACCCGGATGACTCGCCCGATCACGCCGCCTTCGCCGAGAACAGGCGTGTCATGGCCGACCGTCAGTTCATCGGCGCCCATCGAGACCAACAAGAGCCCTCGCCCCAGGTCTCGATACAGGCACCTGGCCGGTGTGCCGGAAAACATCGGCAGGGAACTCAGGGTTTCGGCTGCCTGGAGTGTGGCCCGGAGGTCGGTTCGGAGGACTGCATTCTGGCTCTTGAGGGTTGCCACCTCGTCCGTTAGGCGTCGATTCTCTAATGCCAAGGTGCGGGAATCCCCGAAACCGGTGACCAGGTCACCCGCGGTGTGAGCCAAACCCTCGATCAATGTGACGGGGGGGGTGAAAAGCGCTCGAGCCCATGATGCCAAAACCGTAGCACCCGAAGGCCCTCGGACCTGGGCAGCGGCGAAAACTCCAAAGAGGACCCACAGAAGCAGCGTACGGTAAACCAGTGTTCGGTGCGTCATGGTTCACTCGTCACACGATGCCCCCCGGTCAATCGATTGCGATCTTTCGAAGGAGATCGATATTGGTCAACATCATGCCGGTACCGCGAACGACCGCGGAGCTGGGCTCCTCACAGTGGCTGACCGGAAGCCCGGTCTCTTCCCTGAGGCGTTTGTCGAGATTCTTGAGGAGAGACCCTCCCCCCGCGAGAATGATGCCTTTGTCCATGATGTCTGCCGACAACTCCGGTGGTGTCTTTTCCAAAGCGTTTCTGACGGCGTCGATGATGGTGCTGACGGTTTCCGCCAGGGCTTCTCGGATCTCTTCGTCGGAAACCATCAGACACTTCGGAACACCCTCGACCAGGTCTCGTCCCTTGACTTCCATTGTCAGGGGCTCGTCGAGAGGAAAAGCGGACCCGATCTCCATCTTGATCTGCTCTGCGGTTCTTTCCC
>CBDTUG010000407.1:0-2736 GCA_965363555.1 uncultured Thermoanaerobaculia bacterium | reverse complement strand
AGTATCCCAGCCTCTGTGCGTGCTAGTCTCGCTCGATGAATTCCCGGTTGATTCGATGTGTTGCTGCAGTGGCGGTGCTGGTTGTTGTGTGGTGGCTGTTGCCGACCCCCGAGGGCGCCCTGGGATCGGCGTGGAGCCTGCTCCCACCGGCTCTGGCGATCTTCCTGGCTCTGTGGGCTCGACAGGTGGTGGCGTCGCTTTTTCTGGGCGTCTGGCTGGGTGCGACGATGCTTGCAGGCGATCCAGGTCGCGGTTTCCTGCGCCTTGTCGATACCAATTTGCGAGAGGCTCTGACTGATCCGGACCACGTCAGTATCCTGTTGTTTTCAATGCTTCTGGGTGGCATGGTGGCCGTCATGAGCCGTTCCGGGGGCACTGCCGGGGTGGTGGAACGCCTGGAGCCGTTGGCGACGACGCCCCGTCGGAGTCAAATAGTTACTTGGTTGATGGGTGTGGCGATCTTTTTCGACGACTACTCGAATACTCTGGTTGTCGGCCACGCGATGAGGCCGGTGACGGACCGCCATCGGGTCAGCCGTGAGAAGCTGGCATTCCTGGTCGATTCAACGGCGGCGCCGGTGGCCTGTGTTGCGGTGGTGTCGACGTGGGTGGGATATCAGGTGTCGGTGCTGGGTGACGCGCTTCAGGCCAACGGTTCCGACCTCAACCCCTTTTCGGTGTTCCTGACTTCGGTTCCTGTGGCGTTTTATCCCTTCGCGGCTCTGGCTTTGACCTTGAGCGTTGCCGTGTCCCGCCGGGACATGGGGCCGATGCTGACGGCGGAACGGCGCGCAGCGCGAGGGGAGTTGCTGTCCGAGCGATCAAGACCGCTGGCTGATTTTGATACGACGGTGTTGGATCCGGGTACGGAGACACCCCGGCGGTGGTACAACGCCGCCCTCCCGGTGCTCTCAGTCGTCATTGTCATGCTGGTTGGCCTGTGGATGACCGGTAAGGCCAGTCTGGAAGCGGACGGGACTGTCGGTTTCGGCCTGGCGGAGATCATCGGCGCCTCGGATCCTTTCACGGTCTTGTTGTGGGGCAGTCTGGTGGGGTTAACCACGGCAATCGTATTAGCCCTCGGCCAGGGGTTGTTGACCCTCGAGCAATCGATGGACGCCATGGTTGCAGGCTTCAGAAGCATGTTGATCGCTGTTGTGGTCCTGACTCTGGCCTGGTCTTTGGGTCGAGTCTGTACAGATTTGGGGACGGCGGACTGGCTCACAGAGGCGGTTGGCCCCCATGTCCCGCCCGCGCTGCTGCCAGCGTTGGTATTCCTTGTCGCGGCGGCGGTGTCGTTTTCGACCGGAACTTCGTGGGGGACGATGGCAATCTTGACGCCGCTGGCCGTCCCTCTGATTCTCCGTGCTGCGCCGGAGTCCGCGCCCTTGCTGTCGGCGACTGTGTCGGCCATCCTCGGCGGCTCGGTCTTCGGCGATCACTGCTCCCCGATCTCGGATACGACGGTGATGTCCTCGATGGCTTCGAGCTGTGATCACGTAGACCACGTCCGCACCCAATTGCCCTATGCCCTTCTTGCGGCGGGTGCGGCTGTGATCTTCGGTTATCTCCCGTCGAGCGTGTTTGGCCTGTCGCCGTGGGTGGCGCTGCCGTTGACCGTGGTCAGTGTCCTGGTGGCATTCATCCTGTTGAGCCGCTCGGTTGAGGAGCCCGGCTGTGACCGGTCCCAAACTCGCCAATGAGAAAACGGTTGATTTATCAACTTTTTGCGGAGAAAAACGGTATACTCCGCCGCAGTTGGTGAATGTTCGCTCTTTTTGAAAGGGCGAAAGAGAAAGGAGGATCACCATTCGGAAATATGCGTTTAGAGATGCCCCAGATCAGCCAAAGGTTCGAATCAATGAACGAATTCGACTGACTCCAGTCCGATTGATTGATGAAAACGGGGAACAAGTTGGTGTCGTGGCCGTCGACGAGGCATTACAGATGGCTCGTGTCAAAGGTCTCGATTTGGTTGAGGTCGCAGCGACCTCCCGCCCCATCGTCTGCAAAATCATGGACTACGGACGTTTCCGCTATGAGCAGGAGAAGAAGGCTCGGGAGGCAAAACGTCATCAACAGCAGATTGAGGTCAAAGAGGTCAAGTATCGGCCCAACATCAATGTGCACGATTTTGACACCAAGACCCGATTGGCGAGGAAGTTCCTCGACAAGGGCAAGCACGTCAAGGTGACGATCATGTTCAGGCGCCGGGAGATGCGGCGACCGGAGAACGGATTCGATCTTTTGAAGCGCATTGCCGAGGCCCTCGGTGACGTCGCCAAGGTGGATCGCATGCCGACCGAGTTGGAAGGACGCGACCTGACGATGGTGATTCGCCCGATCAAAAGCTAATTCTGTAAGAGTTCAAGAGTGTAAGAGTTGAGGAACCCTGAGGTCAGCCGACTTCTTCGTTTATGAACTCTTAATCTCTTTTACTTTTGAACTCTTCAACTTTTGCTCCGATTCTCCCGAATGACGGCAAGCGTTCGTTTCAGGGCCTGATGAGGAATCCGGTTGAGCGGGCTACCTTGGCGCCATGATCGCCAACCTGATTCGTCGAGGGCCTCGAGGTCGGCCAGGGCCGGCAGAAATCGATGGGCGGCCGGCTGGAATTCCGGGTGGAGGTCTGCAGGTGCTTTCCGGGTGAAAGGACAGACCTCGTTGCAGATATCGCAACCGGCGGCCATGTTGCCCAGGGGGCGCCCGAGATCGTCGTCGATCGCACCGCGGTGT
>CBDTUG010000406.1:0-2737 GCA_965363555.1 uncultured Thermoanaerobaculia bacterium | reverse complement strand
CACCGTGATCACGTCAGAGGAGATGGAGAACGCCCAGACCGAATCAGTCGCGGAGATCCTCAGGAGGGTTCCCGGCCTCAACGTTATTCAATCCTACGGACCAGGCTCAGTGACCTCGGTCTTCACCCGGGGTACAGAGAGCGACCACACATTGGTCATGATCGACGGCGTTCGCCTCAATTCACCCTACTTCGGGGGCTTCGATTTTTCTCAACTTGCGACCGCCGGCCTGGGCCGCATTGAAGTCGCCCGGGGACCCTATTCCGCTCTCTGGGGCGCCGACGCCATCGGGGGGGTCATCAACCTGATCCCCGGGACGGGGACTGACGGATTCGAAGGTTCCCTCACCGGCGAATGGGGTGAAGGTTCATGGGAACGATATGAGGGAACAGTTACCTATGGATCGGAGGGCTTTGACCTGATGGCCTCCGGCCTGATCCGGGAGGGTGAGGGCGATCTGGAAAACTCGGACTTCGACCTTCGCCAGGGCCTCGTCAACGCCGGCCTGAAATGGGGCAAAGGCAGCAGGATCTCTTTTCTCTACCACGATGTCGATTCGGACCTGGGAATCCCCTTTTCGTCCCCAGGCGCCATGACTCCGCTGCGCCGACAAGAGACCAAACAAGAAACCCTGGCTATCCCACTCAAATGGGCAATCTCAAATCGATGGACGCTGGAGGCAACCGTATCAACCGTTGAGCGGGAACTGGACTTCTCAGATCCCAACGACCCCTGGGGTTTCACCTGGTCCCATACCGAGACCGAAACCACCCAGGCACGGCTTGCGTCCCATCACACCCTGGGAAATCACAGACTGTCCTGGGGCGCCGAGTGGCGTGAGGATGAAGTGACCGACGGCTCGGTCTATGGGCCAAACCTTGAGGCCGTCAGCTACGACATAGGCAGCCTCTTCGCACAGGATGTCTGGCGTATGGGCAATGCGCTGACCCTGATATTCGGGGCCCGATGGGACGACACTGACCAATGGGGCTCAGAGATCTCCCCAAGAGCCAACCTGGGTTGGAGGGTGTCGGACACCCTGGAACTTCAGGCCGGGTACGGCGAAGCCTACCGCCAGCCCTCGGTCGGTGAACTCTTCTATCCGTTTTCAGGAAATGCCGACCTTCAGCCCGAAACCTCCGACAGCCTCGAAATCGGTCTGGTCTGGGGTGGGCGGGCTCGAACTGCGCCGCAGTTGCACGTCAGCGCATTCTCCACCGACATCGAGAATCTGATCGTTTTCGACTACGTCAATAATTCACTGCAAAACATTGGCCAGGCCGAGATCAATGGCTTCGAAGCGGCACTGAATACCGTACACACCGATACACTGAGCTCATATTTGCAGGTTACCTGGCTGGACACCTCCGACGGTTTCGGCAACGAACTGCTCAGGCGTCCCGAATGGAGCGGCGCCTACACGCTTTCCGGCGTCTTCCTGCCCTGGCTCAAAGGCTACGCCACCGTAAGGTACGTCGGCCACCGGACCGACGTTGATCCCCTGACCTTCGAGACGACTCTGACCGACAGTTTCATCACCGCCGATCTCGCGCTGGCCACCCAGATCTGGGATGCGATCGAGTTGACCCTGCGAGCGAGCAATCTCTTCGACAAGGACTACGAGGAAGTTCTCGGCTATCCCGCCCAGGGACGCCGGATCGTCGGCGGTGTTCGATTGGATTTTTAGCTACCCATCCTCGAGCGCCCTCGAGAATTCGAAACAAAATCGGAGGTCTCAGGTCACAGGTCTCAGATCACAAGGCACAGGCCTCAGGTTTCTGAGTGCCTTATGTTTCCTGAAGCCTGTTGCTTGCTACCTGGAACTTCCCCGGCGGGGCCAATGCCCCGCCGTTTTCTTGCGGCCATTCCAATATTTGAAAAATTAATTCAACTCGATGTAACCCTTCCGATTTTCCGGACAAGAAATAACTGGAGAGCATGAAACCGTATGAAATAATTCTCGTATGAGCAAGTGTTGCAATATCGTAGAGACTGTGTTTCAATTAACATTGTGGACCGAACGAAAAGGAGAACCCCGATGAAAAAGACCCTGCTGATCTGTGCCGTATTCGCCCTCGCCCTCGGAGTCACCGCCGGTGTGACCGCCGATTGTGGCGGATGTGATTCGAAGGCCGACGCATCCAAGGCGACATCTGCCGGCTGCGACAAAACTGCTGATGCCTCAAAGGCCAAAGCTGAGGGCGGATGCTGCCCCAAGACAGCCGCAAAAGCCGCATACGACAAGACCTATGAAGCGACCGGATGTTCCAAGACCGCGCAGTCCGCGTCCAACGACGCCATGGCCAATGCGGCTTACAAGAACAGCTACGCAAAGAACGGTTGCGCCAAAACGGCCACCAAGGCCGCCTATGCCGCCGTTAACGATGCCACCAGTTGTTCGAAATCTGCAACCGCAGCGGCAACCAATGCAGCCAAGAAAGCCGCATATGACTCGACCTACGAAGCAAAGGGCTGCTCCAAGACTGCCGGTCATGCCGCTGACGAAGCGGCAAAGAGTGCCGAGGCCCTGTTGGCTTCCAACGCCGAAGCTTCCTCGACTGTCGCGGACGCTTCCTGAAATAGTCTCCTCCTGACCCGGGCGTTGTGTCCGGGTCTTCCCCCACCTTTCACCGGCGGCGCCGGGGCTTCACGGCCCGGGCGTTCGCCTGTGTGGGGGTGAAGCTGTCAGCTCTCAGCTGAGTCGGTTGCAAAATTCACCACAGAGGCACAGAGGAGC
>CBDTUG010000405.1:0-2768 GCA_965363555.1 uncultured Thermoanaerobaculia bacterium | reverse complement strand
AGACCTATTTCAGCTTCGTCAACGGCCAGTACACCAACGACGGCGGCACCCATCAAAGTGCCTTCCGAGAAGGTGTGCTCAAGGGCGTCAACGAATTTGCCAAGAACGGCTTCGCCGGCGAGGACGTCCGGGACGGCCTGACCGGCGCCGTCGCCATCAAGTTGCAGGACCCGGTCTTCGAATCCCAGACCAAGAACAAGCTGGGCTCAACCGAAGTCCGGTCGTGGATCGTGAACGCCGTCAGGGACGAGGTCGTCCTGTGGCTGCACAAGAACCCAACCGAATCAGAACAATTGATCAATAAGGTCAAACAGAATCAGAAAATCCGCAAAGAACTGTCGGCGATCAAGAAGGAGGCTCGTGAGCGGGCCAAGAAAGTCGCGATCCGAATCCCGAAGCTGATCGACTGCAAGGTTCACCTCTCGGATGCCAAGGGCAAGCGCCGAGAAGAGAGCACAATCTTCCTGACCGAAGGTGACTCCGCGGGCGGCGCGATGATCCAATCGCGCGATGTGCAGACTCAGGCGATCTACTCCCTCAAGGGCAAACCTCTCAACACCTTCGGCCTGGGCCGCGAAGCGGTTTACAAGAACGAAGAGCTCTACAACATCATGCGCGCCCTGGGCATCGAAGACGGGATCGACGGTTTGCGCTACAACAAGGTTGTCATTGCAACCGACGCCGACGTCGACGGCATGCATATCCGCAATCTGCTTTTGACCTATTTCCTGCGTTACTTCGAAGAACTAGTGGTCACCGGCCACATCTACATTCTCGAGACACCACTTTTTCGAGTTCGCAACAAGAAAGAAACGGTCTACTGCTACTCAGAGGCCGAAAGGGACAGGGCCCTCAAGCGTATTCGCGGGCCGGAGATCACACGATTCAAGGGTCTCGGCGAAATCTCGCCGAAGGAGTTCATTCACTTCATCGACCCGGCGAAGGCCCGCTTGACCCAGGTCTTGGTGCGATCGATGGGCGATGTGCAGGATGCCCTGGCCTTCTTCATGGGCAAGAACACACCCGCCCGACGCGAGTTCATCGTCGAGAACCTGATTTCGGATATCTCATGACTGACCTCAAACCTCTGATGGAGCGCAACTTCCTCGAGTATGCCTCCTACGTCATCGTGGATCGGGCGATCCCCGACCTGCGTGATGGTCTGAAACCGGTGCAGAGGCGCATTCTGGCCACTCTTTCCAACGTCGACGACGGCAAGTTCCACAAGGTCGCCAACATCATCGGCGATACGATGAAGCTCCACCCCCACGGCGACGCCTCGATTGGTGACGCCCTGGTCGTTCTGGCCAACAAGGAATTCTTCATCGAGAGGCAGGGCAATTTCGGCAACATTATTACCGGACACTCGGCGGCAGCCCCCCGTTACATCGAGTGCCGCCTGACCGAGTTGGCCCGCCAGACGCTCTTTTCCAAGGAACTGACCGAGACGCGACCCAGCTACGACGGGCGGAACATAGAGCCGGTCTTCCTGCCGGCCAAACTGCCGATCCTCCTGATGCTGGGCACCGAGGGCATCGCCGTCGGCATGGCCACCCGAATCCTGCCTCATAATTTTTGTGAACTTCTCAGTGCTCAGATCGCCGTCTTGAAAAATGAGCCGTTTGAGTTGCTGCCCGACTTCGCCACCGGCGGTCTGGTCGATACGACGGAATACGATGACGGTCGCGGCAAGGTCAAGGTCCGGGCCCGCATCGATATCAGCAACGAGAAGACTATTGTCATTCGGGAAGTGCCCTTCTCAACGACGACCGAGAGTCTGATCGCTTCGATCGAAAATGCGGCCCAAAAGGGCAAGGTCAAGATCGGCTCGATCGACGATTTCACCACCGACACCGTAGAGATCGAAATCGGCCTTCCACGTGGCGTCTACGCCGACGAGGTCGTTCCCCAACTCTGGGCCCACACAGACTGCGAAGTCTCGGTCTCGTCCAACATGGTGATGATTCGCGACCGCCGGCCGGTCGAGCTTTCTGTGACCGAGGTCCTCTGCATACAGACCGACCAGGTTCGCGGCATTCTCAAGGCCGAGTTGGAACTGGAGTTGGGCCACCTGGAAGACCAGCGCCACTGGCTGACACTGGAACGCATCTTCATCGAGAACCGCATCTACAAGCGTATCGAAGACGCAACCACCGCCGAGGCCGTCAAATACGAGGTCTACGCAGGACTGGAGGCGTTCGAAGAACTTCTGGTACGCGCGGTAACCGATGATGATATCGAGCGGCTTCTCAAAATCCCCATCCGGCGAATTTCTCAATACGACATCGACCGCAACCGCCAGGAAATTAAAAAGACCGAGAAGGAGATCGCCGCGGTCAAACGCAAGTTGAGGAAGTTGACCGAGACCACAATCGGCTACCTGGAAGACTTGCTCAAAAACTTCGGCGCCCAATTCCCCCGACGAACCGAAATCACGACCTTTGAGTCCGTCGATGTACGCTCCGTCGCTCGTCACAACCTCAAGGTTGCCTACGATCCCGAAACAGGCTTCTTCGGAACCGAAGTCAAGGGCGAGAAATACCAGCTCTCTCTGAGTGAGTACGACAAGGTATTGGCAATTTCCAAAGACGGCTCGTACCGCATCATAGGGCCCGAGGAGAAGACCCTGATTCCCGGCAAGGTGATCTACCTGGATGTCTTCGACCCCGAAGAGGGCATCAAATTCACCGTCGTCTACCGTGACGGCGCCCGGATCGCCTGGGCCAAGAAGATCCACATCCGCGCCTTCATCCGCGATCGAGAGTACG
>CBDTUG010000404.1:0-2772 GCA_965363555.1 uncultured Thermoanaerobaculia bacterium | reverse complement strand
CGGCTGCTCCTTCATGTGATTGAAGACCGGGTGATCAAGAGGGATCTCCTTGGTATCGAACCACGTAGGAGGCGTCCCTGAGACCAGCAGCGCTGTCGCCTCGACCTCTTCACCGAAACTCGACCCTTCACCGATCAGAAGGCGATGCCGCAACCAGACACCTACCGTTGTCAAATCGGCCGTCGAGACCAACTCCCCAATGAACCTCTCGCAGTTCTTGCGGAGGTCAAGGCTCTCACCTGTCGAGAGGGAGAGATCGTACAAACGAGAAGGACTGAGCACCAATGAAACTCCTTTGCAGACCAGACTACCGTAGTCTGTGATTCAATGCCTTACTACATCCCAGGCGCTGCTGGTACGATGAAAGAGCTAGGGGGCCCGATGAAATTTTTCGCTACCTTTTCAATCGTCCTTTTTTCCGTGACCAACACAATAGCCCAACCCGTGCCCTCCTGGCGACAGGTCATTCCGGCAGCCGCTTCTGTCCGAGGGAACCACGGCGCCGACGGGCGCACCGATGTCGTCATCCACAACCCCTCCCAGAACCCGGCGGTGGTCACTATACGAATGATCGGGCCGTCGCCCGAAGGGCTCCCGGGAGTACCTGACATGGTGACTCTCCCCGAAACCATCGAATTCGGCCAAACCTTGGTCGTCACAGACGCCATCGCCTCTCTCTTCCCTCAGCGTTCGTCGGGCGCCTTGCTGCTGACCGCTCGCGATGCCGAGGGCCACCCGGTGCCGATCGTCGTGACATCTCGAACCTGGACGAGCCGCCCAGGCCCTTCCGGCACCTTCGGGCAAGGGATTCCAGCAGTTGCATGGGAGGACGACGGGACGATCAACGACCTGGAACAAGTCCTAATCGGTTTGCAGGCCTCCGAGGACTTTCGAACCAACATCGGCCTGGTCAATCTTTCTCAAACCACTCTCGGGGTGTTCGCAATCGACATCCTTGACTCTATGGGCGAACTTCTGGCCACCCACTGGTTCGACCTGCCGCCTCAAAGCTGGATTCAGCACAACGGTCTCCCGGCTTTTCTCGGGCTGGAAGGGTCGGACATGGCGGCCTCGATTCGCCTCGTGGACTGGATGGATCTGAGCCCCTGGGGCTTTTCTGATGTCCCCGCCCCCGACTGGGTCGCCTATGGCTCAAAAGTGGACAACTGGACCAACGACCCCACCTTTGTCGAAGCCCTCCAGGAGACGACAAAATGGGGCATCGCCCGCAACCGCATCGTCCCTGCAGCCGCCCACACTGAAGGGGCCGAAGGCTCAAACTGGGTGACCGATTTGATGATCCACCAGGCCGGGGGCAGCTCCCTGACATTTGTGAAGATCGAGGCCGTTCCCTCCGACAGCACTCTGGCCGGTCCAGCCTCAAAATTCACCATTCTCGTCCTGCCTGGTCAGACTCTCACCATCGACGACATCATCGGTGGATATTTCCCCGAGCACGAGGTCGCCGCCCTGACGATCAGGGGCGAGAACGCCGACGGCCTCACCGATCTCAAAATCAGCAGCCGAACCTGGACGTCATCTGATGACGGCGACGGCTCCTACGGTCAGTCAATTTCAGGTCTTCCCCGCCGCTACGGATTGGATCCGGTCATCGTGCCCGGACTGACAGAGTCCACAACATTCCGCTCCAACCTCGGAATCGTCAACCCTTCGACCAACCTCCGCCAAACGTTCATCATCCAGATCCTTGATTCCGCCGGTCAAACTCAGGGCACTCTGAGCCGAACGCTCGAACCAATGTCCCATACCCAAATCAACAGCATATTGCAGTCCTTGGGCCTCGGAGGCGGAGGTTACACGGCCATCGTGCAACTGCAATCCAGCGAGAATCTCTACCTCGAAATGACCGACCCCTGGGACCCGATATTCACCGCCTACGGATCGATCATCGACAACACCACAAACGACCCGACCTTTGTCGCCGGCACTCCTCTGCCCGCCGCCCCTGACGATTCCGACTCAGGAGACTGGTTCAATTTCGACGAGGATGAGCCGTGGTACCGCTGCCCGGACACCGAGGTCCCGGACCAGGCAACGGTTGTCAGGACCTTCAACCAGGCCTACCACTACTTCGGAGCGGAGAATCATCGAACGATCGTCGAGGAGGTCGAGTTTCCTGACGGCGGCGACTGGAACCAGATCGGGCTGCGCATCCATCTTGAATGCCCGGAGAGCGGCGACTGTGACGACTGGGACCGCACCGGCAGCTTGCAAATGGTGCTGAACCCCGAGGCCGCCGAGGAAGACTGGGAATACCTCGAACTTGCCCGCTACATCACGCCCTATCACCTCGAAATGTGCGAATACATCGATATCACCGCGCTGGGACCCCTGCTTTCGGGTTCCCAGACCCTGGTCTCCTGGATCGACACCTGGGTCGGGCCCGGGCATTCCTCAGGTGAGGGCTGGCGCATCACCTACGACTTCGTCTTCTACCCCGGCACACCGCGAACCCCTGTCGAGGTCCGCAACGTCTGGGGGCGGCGCACCGTCACGATCGGCAACCCGGACAATCCGATCGATGATCAGGTCGACCCCGTGGCTTTGGAGATTCCCGCTGACATCACCCGAGTCGAGGCCCGGTTGATCACCACTGGTCATTTTTTTGGAGTCACCGAGAATTGCGCCGAGTTCTGCGTCCTCCGTCAGGACATCTACGTCGACAACCAGCTGCTATCAGTCCTGCCGTGGCGGACCGACTGCGAGTACAACCCCTTCCGTGACCAGGCGGGCACCTGGACCTACGACCGA
>CBDTUG010000403.1:0-2793 GCA_965363555.1 uncultured Thermoanaerobaculia bacterium | reverse complement strand
CCTTCGGATACCGAGCCTAACGGCTCCACCGGCCTCCGGCCGGTCGCCGGTTCCTACCTGCATGCGAAACGCAAAAACTCGGGGCGACATTCAGCAGGAAACTCCCTTGGAAATTAGAATCAATTTTCCAGTCTCGGCATTCTCCTTCACCTTTCAAACTTCACCCTTCATCTCCCCCACTACAATCACTTCCACCTCCCCGAGGATCGGCGGGTGTTCTCGAGGATCGACGACCAGCGCCGGCCGATGTTCGATTTCAAGGCGGTAGTTGTGGTCGTCAATGGTTCTGACCGGTTCGCCCAACGGATCAAAGACGTAGTTACCGGCGCCGGAGAAATCCTCGCCCGACCACAGAGAACCCGCGACACAACAGCCCGCAACCCAGACCGCGTTCTCGATCGCTCGGGCTCGAAGCAGTGTCTGCCAGATATGATCACGCCGCCACGGCCACCAACCGGGGATGACCAGGAGATCACATCGGGCCTCCAGGGCAAGGGCACGGGCCTGCTCCGGATATCGGAGGTCGTTGCACACCATGAACCCGATTTTGAATCCCTTCCAGTCCAGGGCAACAAAACGATCTCCTGGTGTCCAGAACTCCCCTTCTCTATTGGGTTGGAAAAGGTGGATCTTGTCGTACGAGGCGACAAGCTCACCTCCGAGCCACACCGTCAGACGGTTTCGGCCCTCCTCTGAAATTGTGCCGAAGACACAGAGCACCTCGGGAAAAGATCTCGAAGCCGTGGCAAAGATATCCCTGGCTTCACCGCCATCAACCTCACGTCGATAACCCGTCAAAAACAGCTCAGGCAGAACGGCGATCGACGCGCCATCCATCGCCGCCCGACAGACCTCCTCCTTGACCCGTTTGAGATTTGTATCAACATCGAGACAGACCCAACGCGAGAGGAAAATTCTCATGCGCCTATTATCCACTAGTTCGATTCAGTTGGACGTGTTGCACCAAAGATCGGCGATAATGGCACCGATGATTCGGAGGAAATGATGAACGTCACCCCCGCCGCCCCTCTCGTACTTGGTCTGCTCCTCGCTGTGGCCCTTCCTTCACCGGCCGCCCAACCACCGGATGCACGCCAAAAACTGGAAGACCTCGCACCGGCTCTGCGAGGCGCGGCCTCTTCCACCCGGCGGCGTATCCTGGAGGATTTTCGCCGGGATCTCGACGGGAAAATCGTCCGTTTCACCGGTACGATCTGGTCTTTGGCTGGCGTCGACCTCGATCAAGGCCGGGCTGATGGACCGGACGTCAGGTCAGCCCTCTTCTCGTGGGAGTACCAGGGCATCCTCGTCAAAGCTGAGCAGACTTCCGAAGAAACATTGACCGGACGTGCCAAGAGTCGTCTCGGGGGCGCCGACAAGGCCACATTGATCATCGTCAAGTCCGAGAAATACCAACTCTACGCTCTGACCGCTGCTCCGGAGATCGTCGATAGTCTGAGACAGGGGATATCGATCACGGTCGAGGCACAGATCACCGGCCTCCGGGAGGATTCACTGCTGGGCTTCGTTACGAGTATCCAGGCTACTGAAGTAGATGCCCAATGCCCCAATGGTCATCAACTCCCCGAAGGCCACGACTTTCTTTTCTGTCCCTACTGCGGTGAGTCGTTGCAATGAAAAAACGGGCCGGCAATGCCGACCCGTCTGTTCATTGTTGCCCCTGTCTTACTGATAGCTGTTCTAAAACGGCGGATAGAAGGTCTCGAAGATCTCTTCCGTCGTCGGCGGGGTGTTATCTCCCAGGGTCTGTTCCCTCAGCTCAAGGATGCGATCAGTCAGTGAAGGCTGCTGAGTATTGAACAGCACACCCTGCGTGATGACGTTCTCCTCGCGGGTGTAGTAGATCGCCGCGCGCCGCGAGGCGATGTCGTGGTCTTCGGGCACGTTCCGGAGTTTCTCCTTCATCACCTTGAACTGGTCGTCACCCCTGAAGGTAACGCAGGGTGACATGACGTTGAGGAATGAGAAGCCGTGGTGACTGATCGCCTCGGTCATCAACGGCACCAGGGTCTTCATGTCGCCGGAGAATCCACGTCCGACCCACGTCGCCCCGGTCGAGATCGCCAACTCACAAGGATCAAGCGTCCTCTCTGGGTTACCGTAGAAGGTCGACTTGGTCTTGTCCCCGGTTGGTGTCGTCGGCGCCACCTGACCCTTGGTCAGACCGTAGATCTCGTTGTGCATCAGGATGTAGGTAATGTCCATATTACGTCGGCACGAATGGATGAAGTGGTTGCCACCGATGGCCATGCCGTCCCCGTCGCCACCAACGGTGATCACCGTCAACTCCGGGCGTGCGGACTTGATGCCGGTGGCCAGGGTCAATGCACGGCCGTGAACGGAATTGAACCCGTAGGTATTGACGTACCCCGGCAATCGTGACGAACATCCGATACCGGACATGACCACGGTATTCCAGGGTTCGATCCGAAGCTTGGCCAGGGATCGATAGAGGGCGTTGAGCACCCCGTAGTCGCCGCATCCCGGGCACCACACCGGCTTGAGATCGGTTTTGTAATCGCCAGGTTTCAGTTGAATCATCTCCACGGCGCTCATACCAACACCTCCCGGCGAACGGCACTCAACTCAAGCACCCTCTGAATCTTATCTTCAACCTCCGCAACGGTCAGGTTCTTCCCACCTGAACGTTTGAAAACGAAGGTATCCGACGGGAGATCCAGGAAGGTCTTCAGGTACTTGTAGAACTGGGCGGAGTAACTGATTTCAACGACGACCACGTTTTTGACCGTCTTGAGGTACTCCTCAAACTCG
>CBDTUG010000402.1:0-2796 GCA_965363555.1 uncultured Thermoanaerobaculia bacterium | reverse complement strand
ACACTAGATCACTTCAAGCAGATCGCGGCAGGGAAACTCCGGAAAGGGCGCTGTTGGCAAACCCTGATACCAATAGGCTACCGAGGCGATATCGTCTTCCAGTGGTTGGTACTTGCGATTGGGCCACCACCCGAGCGCCTGTATGGTGACACGCAGATCCTCATCGAAAAAAATGGGATCCATTATGTGCCACCGATACAGACTCCACTTGGGAGGTCCATCGTCACCCGCATGCTTCAGTACGTTGCCGACGTAGGCCGTGCTGTACAGCTCCGGGAAGCCATAACTCCCACACAGATAATCCTCTGTCCCGGTCCCGCAGATGGTCGGGAACCCGGAATCCCCATCGATGAAAAATTTGATTTCTCCCTCGCCGAACCAGCCATCGGAGAGCTGGGTCCAGGCGAGAAATGTCCCGGCATATTTTCCCCTGCCTTTGATGCCGTCGACGATCACATAGTCGGGGTTCGCACGATCGGCCACCGCCCGCCGCCACTGTGCGTGGAAGTAGCCGGCATTTTCTGGCACTTTTGTCTCCGCGTAGGTGATCTGGTAAGTCAGAATGTTCAACTCATCCTTATCCTCGTTCGTGAATGTTATCTTCGCGTGTTTGCGGAAGGGCATCGGCCAGTAGCAGTTGAACGCGGATTTCGGGTTGACCACGACGGCGAGCGAGTTGACCGGTGCGAACTTGTTGTGGCCCACGGCGAAAAAATCCGATACGGGGACCTCAATCGACGGCGTCTCCTCGCCATCCCAGTAGAACCGGATCACGTGCGACCGTCCTTTGGCCGGATCGGCAACGAGCCAGATGTGCTGGATCACGCCGGGGCCGTTCACGTCCATAATGGTCAACGTCTCACCGGATTTCACCTTGCGGAAGGGATTGACTTTCCATCCTTGTCCCAGGTCGCTGGCTGCCTCGCTGAAGGGCAGGGTTTCAGGATCCGGAATCGCCATGCCTCCCTTTCCTTTCTCGCCGGTTGGATTCTCCGGGGATATGGAGCGAGTACGTGCGTTGCCGAGCAATGGAAGGCCTCCAAGTCCGAGACCGAATGTTTCAAAGTCGTTCATAAGTTTCTCCAAGATGTTCTGTTGAGTGCTTCACATCTGCCCCGGCTATTTGCCGTCGCCTGCGCCCGGCCGGTCCGATCTTCCTTTTTGCGCATGAGCGATCACGAAATCAACCAGTTCCTGATTTCGAAACCAGCCCGACCACAGATTGTGACCTTGGTTCTCAATCACTTTCAGTGTCATCACTCCGCCCAACTGTCGATAGCGTTGCGCCAACCCGCTTGAGTTCTTTTCGAGAGGCACCACGGTATCGCCGCCCCCATGCAAGTGATAAATGGGGACAAGGGCTTTCGCCAGGGGCGCCAGGCGGTCAATCGGATTATGCTCTGACAGATCGGCAGACAGCTGCTCCTCGGTCATGTCGTACGCATTGGCGGCGATCTTGACCTCCGGGTAGCTGGCAAGATTGCAGACCGGGTAGATTCCCGCCACGCAGGCCACCGATGAAGGGTGTTCGACCGCCCAGTTATAGTGCATCAACCCGCCTCGACTTCTCGCCAGCAGGCAGGGCGTCTTCGAGAGTCCTTTGTTCAGGACCAGCTCTTCGTAGAACGCGGAAAAACGGGCCCGCCCCGCGGGATTGCCAAACGATTCGCCAACATCGACACCGGCGATGGCCAGACCGGCATCCAGGAACTTCCGAAACATCCAGATCTCGTCGGGGCCCGGCAATCCCGGAAGCGTCGGGGCGTACCAGACCCAAGGTGTTTCACCATGGGTGGTGTCTGCGACGGGCAGGATGAGAAAAGAGGTACAGCCCTCTACGCTGAAGACCTCTCCTTCGATCGGCAGACTCTTGCGTGGCACGGTCATCGATTCCTTTTCGAAGCCCTCACCGAAGAGACACGACGGCCGGCCGCAGAAGCAAATCAGTGCCGCCCTCAGTACACCTGAGCCAGGATGTGTTTATGCGGTAACTTCCTTGGGGTTCTCGCCAAACTGATTTGCGCCCGGCTTGCTGTCCTGAACCGCAAAAACAAGAAGGATGATCGCGCCCACCAGCGGCACCAGAACGATGAACAACCACCAGCCGCTGCGATCAGTGTCATGGAGCCGACGCACCGACACGGCTATGCTCGGGATCAGGATGGCCAGTGAATAGATGCCGCTCAACAGACCCAATCCAGTTTGGGCGCTGAGACTGCCGGTCATGCCGTCGATACCGGTAAGGACAATGCTGATGATCAAATTGAAGAGGACGAAGTACCAATACTCCCTCCGTCTAGCTCTCCCACCGAACACTGCATACTTTTTCAGGACCTCGAGATACCAGCTCATAACTATTCCCTTTTCTTTTTGCACCCGTTGATTTCGACCGGCGACCGCCGCGGTGTTCTTGTCGCCTTGCGTAATGGATCACCTGGTCGGGGATGATGCAACTCTTCCGTTGCAGATGGTTCTGTGGTTCGACCTGGGTTCATCTGCAGGTCAGCATATGGGTTCCGGGCCCGATCTCGTCCACGAATAGATGCCTGCCTTCACGGTGTGCCTCCACTTTTTTTCCATCGAGAAGAAGGGTTGCCGGCTTTCGATCGCGCAGCGGCACTCCCACCCTGGCCGTTGTGTTGACCGGGATATCGACCCTCATTTCAAAGGGTCGCGCCTGCTCATTCTCGAGAGAAACGGCGATGGGCCCGTGAATGGTCGGAACGGTGCCTGATACCCTCTGAAGTGTCCCCGGTTGGGGTTGGATGAGGATCCTCTCGAAGCCGGGTTCAAGGG
>CBDTUG010000401.1:0-2797 GCA_965363555.1 uncultured Thermoanaerobaculia bacterium | reverse complement strand
AAAACCGCTGACCTTTCACGAGGTCCAAGGGTTCGAATCCCTTCCTCTCCGCCAGGTCTTTGAAAATATTCTAATCTGAGTGATTCTGGTGTAGGTCGCCGATGAGAATCGTTCAGGTTAGAATGTCGTTTGGTAAGAAACGGAGAGGTGTCCGAGTGGCCGAAGGAGCACGCTTGGAAAGCGTGTGTGGGGGTAACTTCACCGCGGGTTCGAATCCCGCCCTCTCCGCCATATTTCAGAGCCCCTGATGGAGTCTGGGCCCTGCGCATTGCCGTTCTTCGAACCGTGTCAGGCCCGGAAGGGAGCAGCACTAAGGGGAATACGGCGAGTGCCGCAGGTCACCTGGGCTCCATCAGGGGCTCTTCTTGCACGGAGCGGACACAAAATTAGCCCCTGAAACCGGCGTCTTCCATGGGTTACTGCGGGCCAGTTTGATATCCACTCCCTGCATTGATGCGGTTCGCACATCTGGTGGGGCTTACTTCCGGCAGACGTGCAACACCGCTTTGGCGGCAGCAGGCGCCCCGCCGATGCGAGAGGCGAACGGACTGGTTGAACAGAGAATCTCTTCCAGGCGTTCGATCCAGCGACCCTCGACCAGCTCATCCTGACTGATCTCGGCGCCACCGAGGTTACGTCGGACCCACTGTGCCATTTCTATCGATTCCGGAAAGGTCGGGCGGCCGATCCAACCGAGGGAACAACCCGCGGACCACACCTCGGCAATCGTCGAGTAGCCCAGCTTGGCCAGAACACCGTCCGCCGCGTGGACCAGATCCGGATGGTGAAAATGAGAGTGGTGGGGGAGCACGATCAGGGAACCCCTTTGGGCCTGGGTCGCGCCACCACCGGGAATGACAATGGTGACCCCCTCGGCCTTCGCCGCCTTTTCGAGACCGGAAAACTGCCACGGTATGCCGCCCATCGAGACCAGCAGCATCGCTTGCTCTTCCTTGATGCCCAATTGTTCTCTGATCGCCTTGGGTTCCTCTCGGGGTCTGCGGTTGATCGGAGCAACCCTGAGAGCACCCTCGACCGTGTGGCACCAGGGCTCAGCTTGAATTCGTAGGTCGCATCGGGCAAATTCCTGTTCGAACAGCTCTATCCAGCGGCCGATCGAAGGCCACTGAGAGACATAGCCACGGTAGATCCAGTCCCAGGTGAAGTTCTCCACCAGGATTGACGGGAGGTGGGCAGCCCGAGCCACCGCCAGCCCCTGGGGTGCGATGTCTGCCACGACTACCTGGCATCCCAGGCTGAGGACCTTCTCTGCGAGCGTATCGACGGTGGCTTCGGCCAAGAGATCGGCTTTGGCCAAACGGTCCACGGTCGCTTCGATGTCCTCTTCAAGAGCGGATCGTTGAACCAGGCCCACATCACAATGGCAGGAATGATAGTGGAAAGGCGCCGCCAGGGAGGCCGAGAAAAACCACTTGGGAACGGTCGTGAATACGTCAAAGACCGCATCTGGCCTCAGTCTGAAGACCTCATCCATCATGGCCGACGCCCGGGCCGCATGGCCGAAACCGTGGGGAGAAATAAACCAGGCGATCTTCAACATGCAGGCCAGTATAGTTTGCACCGTTTTGCGCGAAGCGCACCCTGCGCTGAGAGCCAATCTCGGACAACCGGCCGCCTCAATGATAAGATGCGGCCATGTTCATCCGTGCACTTCTCACGCCGCTTCTTATTTTGGTAGCCATAGTCAGCTCGGCGGATACCGGCACGGTCCGGGCATGGCAGGGGCGAATCGATATCGAAATTCCCCTTCCGGTGCCGGCGATTGAGCTGGCCTCGGCCAACCCTTTCGCCTCTGAGGTCGACACGATCCCACGTCTGGTGGGATCGACGCCGCCCCGGAAGCTCGATGTGGCCGGATCGGCCATCGTCGCGGCCTATATCGATACCGACGGTGACTGCAGCGGAGCGGTTCCTCTGGAGGTTCCTTTCCCCGGCTTGACTCGATCTCTTCTTGAAGGAACTGGGGAGGCCCGCTTTGATGCTGCGATGACTGGTGAACGAGCGCAACCTTCCTGGGCTGTGGTCGAACTGCGGATCGAAGGCCGCGTCAAAGAGGCATCGGTCGTCAGCCAGGAACTGGCCCTTCCAGATCCCAATGATCCACCCGAACCGATTAGGCCGGCGATGCCGCCGCCCGCAGGTCATCTGCTCCAGCTTCCCGCAGTTCAGGCCGACGAGCTGACGTCAATGGCTCGCCCACGGAAGATCAAGGTCCGGGCGTCGGGCTCGGAACCGGTCGTCAGCCTTCAGGCCCTGGTTCATATCACTGCAGAGGGTCGGTGTGACCAGTTCGTGCCCATTGTTCTGGACTCCGGACTCAATCGATGGCTTTCAGGCTACCTGGCATCGTGGCGCCTGGAACCGTCCCTGAGGGACGGACAACCGGTTGACGCATGGGTCGTCTACACCGCTCGGATCCAAATGAAGCTCTCGACGCTCCAGTCGGAATCATTCCGTGTGTTGGCTGATCGTCACTTCGACCCGTCTTAGGAACTCCTGCTCCAACAAAGCGAAAAAGCGAGGCGGAGTTGCAGGTCTCAGTTCGAGGGGCACGATGTGTTTCCTGAAACCTGCTGCCTGTAACCTGGGACTGTTACCCAGCGGACCGGGCAGGTGCCTTTTGGTTCCGGCTTCGCCGGGTTGACTCTAGGAGGGTGTAGGGCATTGACGGCGGATGGATTTCGGAGGGTCGTCAAGTGCCATTTGAGGCGCATTTGAGACGCTGTACTCCCCGTACGGGCCGAGGATGCAACGAAAAAGGGCCTTCACGACACCC
>CBDTUG010000400.1:0-2814 GCA_965363555.1 uncultured Thermoanaerobaculia bacterium | reverse complement strand
TGAAAACGGAGCCGACTGGCCGTTGCCCAGAAGGGGGTAACCCGAAAAGGATGAGGGGTTCCAAAGGGGGGCTTCGAAACGGGCGAAGCTTTCACGAACCAGTTGCATCCACGGGAGCATCTGTCGAGTCGTGTCGTTGGTCAGAGCATTGCCGACCTCGGGTTCGCCGACGATACCGCGATATGGATAGCCTCTGGCCACTTCGTCGACGGGAACCGGAAGGACCTCGTGATAGACCGAAGGTCCGAGCGCGACGAAGGCCAGCCCAAGAGAGAAAGAGACAGTTTTCCAGTCAAGTCTCTCGACCCAACGGTGAACAAGGGCGGCCACGGCCAGGGCCGGCCCCACAATCCCCAGCAGGCCCACCAACCCCTGAATCGACCAGATCAATGGCTTAGGCCCCTGTGGGATCAGGCGGCTGCCACAACTCGACCTTGTTGCCTTCGGGGTCGATGAACCAGCCGAAGCGGCCGAACTCGCTTTCTTCGATCTCTCCGGCCAGGGTGGCGCCGCCCTCGACGACCTGGTCCAGGGCGCCGTCAACGTCATCGACGATTAAATTGACCATGAATTCCCGGGTTGATGGCTGAAAATAACTTGTCGTGGCATCGAAAGGATTCCAGACTCCCAACGCTCCCGGTGGCAGATCCTGCGGAGAGAAACTGGCGCCCCAGGGGTGCTGGACGGGAACCCCAAGCCATTGTTGATACCACTCGCCGAGGGCCTTCGGGTCGTTGCTCTTGAAGAAGACTCCACCAATGCCGAGAGCTTTTGCCATTAACTGGTCCCTCCAGAACTGTCGTCGAGGTCCCGGGTCAGGCGCTGCGCGGTCTGCCGGGCCTCTTCCTGAAGCCTGAGGCTACCGTCGGTGAAGTTCTCCGCGGAGACCGGCGCTGCGGGCGTCCAGGGCTCCTGTCGCATGTAGAGCGTCTGGGTGGGGAAGGCGAACTCGATGCCCATCTCCTTGGCCAATCTCAGGATGTCGATCGCCAGTCGATGGCGCTCCTTTAATTCCTCAGCCCAGTCCAGAGTGACGAAGAAGACGTAGAGCATGATCTCCAGGGCGGCCGGACCGAACTCGTTGAACGCTACGTGAAAATAGTCCTTCCGGGTGTGTGGGTGTTGGCGAATGATCTCCTTGACGCCCTCGCAGAAGGCATCGATCTTTTCAGGTGGCGTGTTATAGGCCACACCGAGGCGAGTGCTCCATCGCCGGTACTGCCGGTCGCCCAGATTGTCGACCGAGGCGGTGGTGAGTTGCGAATTGGGAAGGGTGATCTTTGAGTTGTAAAAGGTGCGGATCCGAGTGGATCGGAATCCAACCTCCTCGACCGTGCCCTCGACGTTGCCGACCACCACCCAGTCGCCGACCTGGAACGGCCGGTCGAGCAGAACAGTGAGAGAGCCGAAGAGGTTGCCGATTGTGTCCTGCGCTGCCAGAGCAAATGCCAGACCACCGATGCCGAGACCGGCAAGGATGCCTGTGAAGTCTCTCTGGAAGGTTTCGGCCAGAATGACCACGGCCACGACAAATACCAAGAGCTTGAGGGTGGTGCGGATCAGGGGGACCAGGAGATCGTCATACCGGCCTTTTGTCTGCAGAGCCCTTTTGGTCAGCACGTCGCCGAGAACGTTGACCAGCCGATAGGCGGTCAATGAAGCTGTGAATATCAAGACGACTTCGACCAGGGTCGCAAACCAGCGCAGCACACTGAGTGGCAGGCCTAGCCACGATATGCCGAACCACCAGACAAGGACCATGCCCAGGGCACTCATCGGTTTGAGGGATTTATGGACCAGATCGTAATCGACCTCTCGGGCCCAGCGGCGAAGCCAGAGCATCATCGGCCCCTGAAGTACCGCTACCGTAAGGCGTCCAACTGCGACTCCGACGACGATCAGCAGTAACAAGCCGATCCACTGCCACCCTTCAAGGTAGAGGGCTTTGCCCTTGAGGGAGGGTGGCGCCTTGGACCTGAGCCACCCGGCCGTGGAGACGATGCCGACAGTTTCGGTGACACCTTCGACGACCTCTTGACTCTCAACCTCATCCTGCATCAGGTCGAGGGCCTCCACGGTACCGGTGGTGAAGAGCCACCACTGGTTCTCTCCGTGGTCCAGCACAATACGGCTGTTTTCGTGGACCGGAAGCCCCCAGGGCGGTCCTGCTGGATCCTGACTGATCTGGTCGAGGTCAATCAGCAGGGTCCGGTCAAGCACATCTTTTAGCTGAGCCGCCAACTCCCGGCCGCGGATGCTCCTGATTGCAGATGGCAAGGTGGACAGGTCAAGACAGGATGCTGCCTGATCGAGGTCGGCCCCACCCTCATTGTAGAAGGCATCGAGAAAGGTCTTCATCGTTGCCCGAGCGCTGGCGAATTCAGCGGGAACGGTTATGGCAGGCGGTGAATCCGAGGCCTCGTGGCCGGCCTCAATCGGTTCCTGGGCCGGGGCGGGTAGGGCCGATGCCACGATAATCAGTGCCGGGAATGCTGCCGTTATCCACATCATCCACAATTTCCTGGTCCGATCTTGAACTTTTCGGTTTCCCCTGGCCGGTGTTTCCATGCTGTCGCCCTCCGTAGAGCGTGATCGTAGCATCCTCAAGGGCTCTGGGCTTCCTGACGGCCTGAGAATTCTAGAGCGCCCGCTCCAACGGGACGTGCCACTCTTGATGTTGTCCCGGGACACCCTCCCGAGAAGAGTTAGCCCGCACTTCTCACCGGTTTTCGAAGCGAAACGCGCGAAACGCAATGACCTTCGGTGATCTCGCAAGATAGGGACACGCGCTCAGCCCGGAGGGCTGCCGAACGG
>CBDTUG010000399.1:0-2815 GCA_965363555.1 uncultured Thermoanaerobaculia bacterium | reverse complement strand
GTGGGTCAGCCGGTCGAATGTCGGGAGAGAAATCAGTCGCCCCCAGGACTTTCTCGGCGGCTGCATCTATTCTGGTCTCGAGTTGTTTCGGCAGGTCAAACCACGGATCCATCCGTCCACTCAGGCGACCCCGATCATCGGGTTCAAGAACAGAGTTCATTTGAAGTTTTGGAATCCTGACGAAGAGCCAAAATGACTCGTGCTCGGGGAGAGGCCGGGGGCAGAGGTTTGATTTTGCCGAAAAAAATATCCTCGACAGATTCTACCCAATAGGTTTATAGTAAGAGTTTTAGGAAAAATCTACCATTCCTCATTTGCAACTACGCTCTATGACAAAAAGAACCCTTTCGGGCCGCCGATTTGTTAAGCCACCGTATACCTATCTCATCGAAAAAAAACGCGATGGGGGTGAGTTTTCACAGGACGAGATCCGTTATATCATCGATTCGACTGAGGAGGGTGAAATCCCTCAGTATCAACTGGCTGCGCTTGCCATGGCCATCTACTTCCAGGGTATGTCTGCCCAGGAGACGGCGATATTGACCGAGGAGTTGATGCTTTCCGGTGAGGTCATCGATCTTTCCCATATCGCCAAGCCGAAAATCGACAAATATTCGACGGGTGGAGTCGGCGATAAGACGTCCCTGGTATTGGTTCCTCTAGCCGTTGCCAGCGGGATCGTAGTACCGATGATGTGCGGCCAGGAACAGGAATATGTCATCGGGACACTGGACAAGCTCTCCGCAATACCCGGATTCAAGACCGATGCACCCATTGGGCCCTTTATCCAGCAATTGGAGAAGATTCACGGGGCGATCGTCAGGCAGAGCACAGAACTGGCGCCGGCCGACGCGAAGCTTTTCAAGCTTCGGCGCAGCACGGGTACGATCCCCAGTCTGCCACTCATCACCGGCAGTGTTTTGAGCAAGAAACTGGCGGAAGGTTCCGAGGGTCTCGTCATCGATGTCAAGTGGGGCAACGGTTCCTTTATCAAGGACCTGGAACAGGCCAAGCAACTGGCTCGTTCGATGACGCGCGTCGGGCGATCGATGAAACGACGCTGCGTCGCTCTGGTGACTGACATGAACCAGCCTTTGGGCGATTCGGTTGGGACCGCCCTGGAGGTCAAGGAGGCGATTCAGCTGTTGAAAGGTGAGGGCCCGGACGACCTGAAGGAACTCGTTCTGAAACTGGGGATGGAACTTGTGCGGCTGGCCGGTGTGGCCGGTTCGACTCTTTCAGCCAAGCAGACGGTCCAGCGCCATATCAACGATGGAAGCGCTCTCGAAACCCTCAAAAAAATCGTGGCTGCGCAGGGGGGCGACACGTCCTATCTCGACGATCCGGAGAAGTTTCCGACAGCCAAGCATATCCGGAAACTACCGGCACCGAAGCGAGGCTATGTTCACACCATCAATGCTGCCATGGTCGCTCGTGGTGTGCACATGCTGGGTGCAGGGCTGACCAAGGCGAAGGGAAAGATCGACTACGCAGTCGGCGTGTCCGAGATCAAGAAGGTCGGCACCCAGGTCAAGCAGGGTGAACCGCTGATGATGATTCACTACAACGACGAATCGAAGCTTGAGTCGGCTCTCGAGTATTTCAAGGCGGCCTATCGCCTGGCACCGAAACGCCCGACCCCGCCGCCGCTGGTGGTCGAACGTGTCGCCTGACCCCGATCCGGTTTTCAACAAAAAGCCCAGGGCATCCAAACCGGGGGCTTTTTTGTAAAACAAAAGCGTGCTGGGGAGTCACGCCCGGCTCATATAGGAACCGTCCATGGTACTGATCTTCAGGAGTTCTCCCTCCTTGATGAAAAGGGGCACCTGAACCACGAGTCCCGTCTCCATGGTGGCGGGCTTTTGAACATTGCTGGCCGTGTCGCCCTTGATTCCGGCCGCCGATTCAGTGACCTTGAGAGTTACGCTGGCCGGCATTGTGAGGTCGACCGGTATGCCGTCGACATAGAGGATTTCGACCTTGCCGTTGGACGCCAGGTAGTTCTTGTTCTCTCCCACAAGTTCCTCGGTTAGTTCGATCGATTCGTAGGTTTCCGGGTTCATGAAACTGTACATGTCCCTGTCCTGGTAACTGAACTCATAGTTCTGCCGGTCGGTGGTGAGTACGACCACGTCTTCGGTGGCGGTGTAGCGGACATCGGAACTGCGCTGCGTCCGCAGATTCCTGAGTTTGGCTTGAACGAAAGCCCTCAGGTTCCCCGGGGTCCGGTGATGGGTTTCCATTACGAGGTGTGCCTCGTTCTGATACTTGATTACGTTACCTTTGCGTACACTGCTGGCCTGAGTCATGATTGTCGTGGTTTCACCCCAAAGTGACGGGACTTAGTGGATTGACCGGAGTGGTGTCAACCAAAGGGCTCACGAGCCCGGTGGCCGATCGTCCCAGACCAAAGGCTGGAGCAACATTTCCATTCGTACCAGAAGGCGGCCAAATTCTCTCTCGGCGGCTGCGATCAATCCATGATGGAAGCGGATTTCGGCCTCGCTTCCACTCGGTGCGCTCAACGACTCGGTTGGCCGCTCGCTTGCTGTTCTGGCCGGCGTCGGATTGGACTTGGGCTTGGGCGCGACGACCATCGGTTGGAGGCTTGGGGCAGTAGGATCGATCATGAGTGAGCAGGGTTCATAGGTGATCCGATCCAGGAAGGGAAGACGAGTTTAGCGCAACCAGCTATTTTGAGAGAATTTTCACACCGAATTGGTATCATTTGGGATCGGAGCATGGAGTAATCTCTTGGCTCGTCATTTTACCGAGGGTGCCGACACTTGCTGCGCCTTTGACCTCTCTGTGGCCC
>CBDTUG010000398.1:0-2816 GCA_965363555.1 uncultured Thermoanaerobaculia bacterium | reverse complement strand
CCGGAAGGGCGGCCATGCCGCAGGCATGAGATCCCGAAGGGATCAGCGTGGGCAAAGAACCGGCACCAAACCGAAGGCTTGCCACGGAGAAGCCGTGGGGGCTCCGAAGGAGTAACAAGCGCCAGCCGAAGAAGCTCGGTCGCTTGCAATAGAACCTCTCACGACCCAATCTGCCTGCAGTATTTGAAAACGGGCGGGAATAACCCCGCCCGGATGATCCCGCCCTTGCAGGCGGATGAGTTGACAGTTGACAGCTGAGAGCTGACAGCTCCTATTCCACCTTCGGCGCTGCGTTCTTGATCTCGTCCGAGACGAAATTATTGTATTCGGCGAAATTCTTGACGAACTGCTGGGCAAGGTGCTTGGCCTTCGCGTCGTAGGCCTCTTTGTCACTCCATGTATTTCTCGGTATCAGCACCTCTTGGGGCACGCCATCGCATGAGGTGGGAACTTGCAGTCCAAAGACCGGGTCTTCCACCATGGGCACGTCATTGAGTTCGCCATTCAGCGCGGCATTGACCAGTCGCTTGGTATATTTGATTTCCATGCGGTGCCCGATACCATAGGGCCCGCCTGTCCATCCTGTGTTGACCAGCCAGCAGTCGACATTGTGATTTTTGATTTTCTCACCGAGCAGATCGGCATAGACCGACGGATGGAGAGCCATGAATGGGGCTCCGAAACAGGTAGAGAAGGTCGCCTGGGGCTCGGTAACGCCCATCTCGGTGCCGGCAACCTTTGCGGTATATCCTGCGATGAAATGATACATGGCCTGAGCCGCAGTCATTCTTGAGATCGGCGGCAAAACACCGAAAGCGTCGGCGGTCAGCATCAGGATATTGTTGGGGTGCCCTCCCATGCCTTCCTGGTCGGCATTGGCAATACTCCAAATTGGATAGGAGGCTCGAGTATTTTCGGTAAGACTGCTGTCGTTGAGGTCAATTCGCCTGGTGATCGGATCGACCACGACGTTTTCGAGCAACGTGCCGAAGTTCCTCGTGGTATTGAAGATCTCGGGCTCTGCCTTCTCCGACAGTCGGATGACCTTGGCGTAGCAACCACCTTCATAGTTGAAGATCCCCTGATCAGACCACCCATGCTCGTCATCACCAATCAGAGTGCGGGAACTGTCGGCGGACAGCGTTGTTTTGCCGGTTCCGGAGAGGCCGAAAAATATGGCACTGTTGTCTTTGGTGTTCTTGTAGTTGGCGGAGCAGTGCATTGACATGATGCCCTGCTGCGGCAGGAGGTAGTTCATGACCGTAAAGATAGACTTCTTAATCTCCCCGCCATAGGCGGTGCCGCCGATCAAAACCAGGCGTCGCCCGAAATGAACCACGACGAAAGCGTTTGAATTGGTGCCGTCAACATTAGGATCGGAATGCAGGTGCGGCATTTGGATCACAGTGAATTCGGGTTTATGGTCCTTGAGTTGTTCCGGTGTCAGTCGAATAAACATATTGCGGGCAAAAAGACTATGCCGCGCTTCTTCAGTAATGATCCGAACCGGTAACTTATAGCGCTCGTCGGCGCCTGCCCAGCAATCCTGAACAAAGAGCTCACGATGCTGAGTGTAGGCTTTTACCTTTTCATACAGCTGGTTGAATTTCGCCTCGCTGATATCTACGTTGACCGAACCCCACCATACTTTGTCCTCACAGGAGGATTCTCGAACGATGAACTTGTCGTTTGCGCTGCGCCCGGTGCGTTCGCCGGTACTGGTAACAACGGTGCCGAACTGCGACAGAGTGCCTTCATCTCTTCGGATGATGTGCTCGTACAATTCTGAGGTTGATGCATTCCAAACGACATTTGACGGATAGCGGATTTCAGCCTCTTCAAGGCCAACTGAAGTTAAATTTTTCGGTGCCATTTCCTCGAGCCTCCTGATCATTTTATTGAATGAACATATTAGCAGGTCAGCGCCCAATCGATCGCAACATTTCCACGCGGGGTGGGGGCGAAGTTGTGAATGCGGCGAATTGAGCCATGCCTTGGAAGGCCAGCATGGTCAATCCGTCGATGACGACGACGCCTGCCCCTTCGGCAACGGTGACCAGGGCGGTCTTCCGGTCGCCATACACCATGTCGACGATCGCTCCGGCCATCTCGATCTCGCTCTCATGAAACGGGAGAACGTCATTTTCCTGCCCGCCCAGGGGCGTCGCGTTGACCAGGATCTCAGCACCCGCACGGTCGTCAGGATCACACCAGCCCACGCCAAGGGAATCAGCCACTTTTCGGGTCTTGTCGGCATCCCGGCCGCGCAAGGTTACCTCGGCGCCTGCCAGGTGCAGTCCCACAGCCGCACCCCTTGCCGCCCCACCGAGGCCCTGCACCAATGCGGTGGCGCCGGCCATCGGAACGGTTACTGCCGTCAGGCTGCCGACGACCCCATCCGCGTCAGTATTCTCTGCAATGATCCGTCCTGGTTTCAGGAGCAGCGTATTGGCGGCCCCTGCTCGTTTTACCCTTGGCGCCAAGTCGGTTGCCGCCTCTGCGGCCCTGATCTTGTACGGGGCAGTCACTGCCCATCCATAAGTGGGGAGGCCCAGCCGGTCGAACAAGTTCTCGCCAAACGGGTTGAAAAGGTGCTGGAGTTCTGCCGGCTCAGGGACCGAGATCGGGATCATGATATCGGGCTTCCCGGTCGCGGCGAACGCGGCGCCGTGCAGAGATGGGCTGAGACTCATCGTGACATCAGCGCCAATGACCCCAAAGAGGCGGCGGGGAGGCCCCTGGAGATGTCCGACGGCGGCATTCATCCTCTGTGCGGTCTGCTGGCCTGGGGCCGCCGGAGCCTCTGTCGACCATGC
>CBDTUG010000397.1:0-2817 GCA_965363555.1 uncultured Thermoanaerobaculia bacterium | reverse complement strand
GTGTCTCAAGGCCCGCTCAAGCACCTCTCGGTCATCGAACCGGTGCCCGACAATTTCCTCAATTTCCGCCAGTCGGTCAGTCTTGGGGTCTGTCATAGGCTGAGATCATACCTGGGATGCAGGTCGAAGAGGTCGAAAGGGCCGCTATGACACCTTCGACCTTTTTGACCCCTTTGACCATTCAACTCTGGCACTCCAGCCGAGCAACAACCCTCTCCATCCTCTCGAGGATCTTTTCACAGTGTGTGCCGGGCCAGAAGACACGCCGGCACCGTCCGCACCGTTTGAACCTCTCGGCTGTCTTCAAGACGTAGGGCGGAACCTCATCGGCAACGTCATCCCTGCCCAGCTCAGCCAAAAATCCGTTGCAGTAGCTGCACCGGCTGTTTTCAAGGTCAGGCCGGACCTCGAGCCTCAAACGGCTCAGGACCTCGACCAGTTGATCTTCCAACTCGATTGAGCGCACCAGCATCGTCCTCGGCCCCCTGCCGGCCAACTCGCGATCAGCGGTCAGAAGCCGCCGTCCCTCGGCCTCGGCCCTGGCGCCGATCTCATCATCATCGGCCTCGACCCCGGCGTACTCGCTGTCAAGGCCGAAGAACCGAAGCCAGCGACACAACGAACCCAACATGGCGTCACAGAGAAAGCGCGGGTGTGTCAGGCAACCGTTCATTTCGTTCATTCCCGCCAACCATTTCTTGCGCAAGATGGCGTGACCATTATGGCACCTCGACCACCCTCCTCCAGCCTCTAATCCCCCTTTGCGGTCTTTGCGTCGTTGCGAGAGAATTTGTCTTCATGTCTTTTTGCCTTCTTCCATTGTCATACGAGGTCGGAGAGGGCTATTCTCCCACCGTGTTCATGAGAGCCACCTATGCCCACTATTCCTTCTGGTCGCCGGCGTTTTTGAAGCAGGAGGTTGGAGGATGAAGAGAATTCGACTGGACATCGCCGTCGCTGCAGTCGTTCTGATGCCCTTTGTGACCGTGGGACTCGATTTTCGTTTATCACTGATCGTTCAGGCATTGGGCATTCTGGTAATCGTTCTGGCAACACTCCCCGGTCTGGCAACCGCAGAGGGTTGGCGCCGAGTATCTGCGACGCCTCGCCCGGTGCTCCTCGGGGTTGCAGCGGTTGGCGCTGCGACCGCCCTGGGCGCGGCGATTGGCCTGGTCCGTGGTCATGCCTTGGCCCAGGTTGCCGGGCAAACGTTGTCGATGGGGTTGCTGCCGCTGGCCGCTGTCGGCGGGCTGACCGCCTGGCAGGGCTCTCTGGAAAAACACTGGAGGACCGGGCTCCTGGCGGCACTGGCGCTGGGCTGCACGATTCAATTGCTGTGGGGCTTCGTGATGATCGTCGTCCTTGGGGAGCCCTCACGCCTATTTCTTCCCAACTCGGTTTCGGTCATTGGGCCGGCGTTGTTGGGACTGTGTTTTTCTCTGGTATCCCTCCGCGATCCAAACCGCTGGTTGCGGCGTCTGGCATGGCTGACAACCGTCTCGATCCTGCTGGTGATCCTGGGGGCGAGTCTGCGCAGTTTGTGGATTCTCACACCGGTAACCATGTTCGGCGTCATCGTTGTGTGGCGGGGTGTGCGAAGCCGGGAGACTGCGATCGCACTGATGGTTGTTGCTGTACTGGCCTTGGGCATGATCGGCGCCGTGTGGCAACTGGAGTCCTGGGCCCTCAAAGACCGGCCTGACGTTTTGCAGCAAACCCCCTGTTCCCTCTTCCCTACGGCCGGAAACTGTATCAACGGCGGTCTCGACGTTGTTCCGGACATGGCTCGTCGCCTCCGAATTGACAACCCTGTGAGCCTCCCTGAAGCCGTGGCTTGGCGAGTGAAGGTCCGTGGTCGGGGCGAGGGACAAGGGACCCTTGTGGTAGCCCTGCTCTTCTTTGACGACTCGGGTCGCCAGATTGGGAAGATTCCGGTTCCCATTCGGGCTGGGCAGAGGCACAGCGTAGCGTTCGCTGTCGGAATAACACCACCCGGCTGGGCCGAGACACGATTACGTCTCTCCCGGTGGAACGGTACGGAGGGAAAGTGGCATCTCGAGGCAATAGAATGTGCACCATTGGCGACCCCCATAATGGTTCGGCTGGCAGGAAAAGCGTTGGCCATCGACGAGCGGAGCCAAGGCCTGATTCGAGCTGTGAGAACAAGACAGTCCGATGGGGACGCAACCCTGGGTTTCCGCTGGCACGAGACCCTGAGAGTTCTTGAGGCGGTGGCTGAGGCATCCTGGTTCGACCGTCTCTTCGGACATGGGCTTGGCGCCACTGTCCACCTGGACATCGACGGTTTCGACAACCAGGGACATTGGATCCATTTCGACGATGTCAACTACATCCATAACTGGTATCTCTTCCTCCTTTTTAAATTGGGAATCGTCGGCACCGTCCTCGTTCTGGGCTCATTGCTCAGCTGGATTGTTTGGACTATCACGGCATTACTCCGGGCTGAGGATCCACATACCCGGGCCTTCCTGACGGCTACGGCTGCCGCCTGGATTGTTTACGCCGTTTGGAGCCTGACCAGCCCGGAGATTCTCGATTTTCGGATGGCGCCACTGTGGGGCTGGCTATTATGTGCGTCCGTGTCGTGCGCTGGTCGGCCGGCGCGTTAGTCGAGATAGCCGAGTGCCCGCAAATCGCCGGCCGTCTCTTCGTCGAGGTCGACTCCTGAGTCATTCTTGTAATGATGCCGTCCGTTTGAACCCCAACTCTGCAGAATATTTTCGAGGTTTTCAACATGGACCCTATCTACAGAGGCGCTGTCGTTCTGCTCTAACGGGTCTTCACGAAAGTTGTAGA
>CBDTUG010000396.1:0-2823 GCA_965363555.1 uncultured Thermoanaerobaculia bacterium | reverse complement strand
AAGGTCGTTGTGGTTCGCGCCTTGCAGCCGGACACTGGTGAGAAGTGCGGGCTAACAACTTTGTTTGAGAGTTTTGTTCAAGATTCCCGGTGCCCTCATTGTCTTTCTCTTCGTGCCTTTTTGCGCCTTTTTGTGGCTATTTTCCCCTCTTTGCGGCGTCTCACTCGCCTTTGCAAGCGCCTGGAATTGTGGGCCAGTGCCCAGCCCGCACGCCTACCGCACCGGAGTCGCCATAACGAAGATCGGATCTTGCGAGGAACCGTCGACGGTTGAGCTGTAGGCCGCACGGAGCTGCGCCGAAGCATCCAGGACCACCGAACCTACTGAAAAACTTCCCCAGTCGACGTTGGGAAATAGGTCCCGGACCGAGTCTTGAAACAGGGACCGGGCCTCCACCTGGATGTTGACGGAATCCAGGACCATTCCAGCCAGGGTGACGAAGCTGACCACCATGCCTTCGGCCCTCTCTCCGCCAATGATGCCGAGGTTGGTCCGGAAGCCGTCACCCACCCTGATTCCCGTCAGCAGCAAAGGCCGAGGGGTTCTCACTGCCATCGGCAGAGCCGGCACACCGAGCCCATAGGTGCCCCCACCTGTCCTTGTCGTATAGGTTCGCGAAGCAACGGCGACTCCTGGCGCCGCCACAACCGTAAGAACACCCTTTCCATCTTCAATCTTGAACAATCTTCCGGCCGCGTCGGCCACCGTCAGCGTTGAGAATGCCGGGACGATAATCGGCTCACCCTTCTGCCCTCCATCTTGATTGTCGCTCTCCTCGGGAAAATACTCGGCATAGACTTTCGCTTCGACCGGATGAGGATTGTGGAGATAGAGATCCGACCTCCAAAAAGTTCCCTGCATGCCGGGGTTGTGCGCCACGACGGGAACGATCCGGGCCTCTGAGGCCGGCACAGCAACTAGCGTCACGGCGTCGGCCGACGCTTGGTCAACCAGAGAGCCATAGGGCACGGCTGGACCGAAGATTCGAACCTCCGCAGTCATGGGCACGCCATCTTGAGCCAAGCCGGGAAACATCAAGGGCAAACGCCACTGTCTCTGGCTGCCCGCGGGGATCGTCTGTGCGAAGGTTGTACCCACGGCGCCATCAGAACCGCGGAAAAGATTGACCTGTACGGTCAGGTCGCTCTCACCCGCGGCGATACCGATATTGCTGCGGTAAGCCGCGTCCTCCCTCAGTCCCGGAATGAAATAGGTTCCCTCGGGGAAGGGGTCCAGTCCCGGCATGCCCTGGCCAAGACGCTCATCTCCCATCTCGGCAAAGGTCCGCGAAGCCACGACCGGCGTTGGACCTTCGGCCGGAGGGGTCACGATAAGCGTGCCCTGACCGTTTCCCGCACCAAAGGTCGAGGAAACGATGTCTTCGTACAAAATGGTGGCGCCCCCTGCCAACTCAAGCGGTTGATCAACCGTATTCCCCGTTTTCGGCACATATTCGAGGGTGATTTCGATGGGGTCGTCACCGGGATTGGTGATCGCCACATCGGATCGCCAGGGAGTACCGCCTACGCCCTCGACGTGGGCGACAACCGGGACGGTCACCGGCAGGCCGATCGATTTTTCGTGCCCCTCGGCCTCATAGGCACCAATATCCGGCGCCGGGCCAACGGGGCGGGCGACCCCTCGTTGGTCGGCAGAAACAAAATCTCCGCCGCCGGCATCGATGGCGGGGCTACCCGTCGCCAGCGCCATGGTCCAGGTTGGACCGCCGTTGTCCCTCAATGCATGCAGGGCAGGTTCGACCCCGGTGATATCACCTGACGCACCCAAACCACAGCTCTCGTCTGTGGAGATGTTGAATCCAGACGAGGCCAACGGGTGATAGCACAGTGAATACCGGTTCGGCCCGGAAAGGATCGTATTCTCGAAGATGATTTCGGAATCGCCGGTCGGATACACCTCGGCGCCGTCTCCACCCCCGGTATCATCAGCCAGGGTACAGTTCCGAAACGTCACCGTTCCTCTACTCGTCGAAACGGCGCCACCCCGGCTGCTTCGGGTTGAGTTCACGGTGAAGGTGACATTGGCAAAGGTCACGTCACTTCGATCGATACTGACCCCTCCACCGTAGGATGCGACATTCGCAGTCAGCAAGCTGTCACTGATCGTCACGGTCTGATCCTGGCTTGTGGTGATGCCTCCACCACCGTGGCCGCACCGATTGGCGTCAAAAACCGATCTCACGACTTCCAGCGGCCCCTGTGCTCTGAGAGCTCCTGCATGAGAACCCGTGGTATTTGCGACGAACAGGCAATCAGCGACAATCAATGAACCATCGCTACTGACGGCGCCACCCAGGACCTGGGCCCAGTTGCCTACACACGCTACGTGCGAAAGATGCAGTAATGTCATGGAGGTGCTGGAGCGAATGGCGCCGCCCTCGATACTCGAGCCATCCCGAATCATCAAGCCGGAAATCTGAACCGAACCGGCGCCCCACTGGACGTCGAAGACCCGGTCGTTCCCGAGACCATCCAGAACCGTTCTATTCCACCCCATGCCATAGATGTTCACGGACTCGGTGATGTCGAGGTCACCCGTCAGGCCGGCTTCCTCGTCCGGGCCGGTGAGGGTCAATGCAAAAACTCCCTCCGGCAAATTGATGACATCATTTCCGGAGGACTCGTTGGCAGCGATCACCGCCTCCCTCAGCGAACAGTGGGCATCACAGACACCGTCGGCACTGTCCTCAGTCACCGTCACCTCAAAGGTCGCCGAAAACACTGTCGGCACAAAAAACAATGACCCCGTCAACATCGAACCGACCAACCATCGAATCATCTAGTCCTCCTCTGATTTTGACGC
>CBDTUG010000395.1:0-2823 GCA_965363555.1 uncultured Thermoanaerobaculia bacterium | reverse complement strand
GGAAACACAGACATCTCGCAAAGACGCAAAGCACGCAAAGAAGAAGAAATTTACTCTCCTGTGTCAACTATTTATCCATCGCACCCTTCGCGATTCATATGCGTTCTTGTCCCCGTCGGGTTACGGCTTTGCGCCGCCTTCGATCCATCGACGAAAGAGGTCTAGCTCTTTCTCCGGAAGACGCTTGGAGCCGAACATCGTTCGGGGCATGCCCTTCCCGATTTCGGTGTCGCCCATCAGCTTGTGCCACAGATACGAGGCCTCGAGATCGCCGGGCGCGACCAACTGGGCTTCCGGCACTTGGACCGAGACCTTCTCCACCATGTTTCCGAAGCCCTCGCCCCTGACCAGCACAAGTTTGGCCTTGGGTTCCTTGGTCGAGTGGCAGTCTCCGCATCGCTTGACAACCAACTCTTCCAGATCACTTGAATAAGACACAGCATCCTCCGGTGCGGCGGCCCAGAGCACAACAGGCAGAAGCACGACGGCAATGATAAGAATCTTCTTCATATTTTCCTCCCAGTCGGAAAACGCTTTCGGGGAGGGGTTCATTCCACCTGAAGATATGGGAGGATGACGGTGAGGAGAATGAAATGTCCGAGTCCCATGACAGCAAAGACTTCCGGGCCGAAGCTCATCGTATGGTCGATTGGATCGCTGACTACCTCGAGGGTGGCGCCCGGCAGTTCCCGGTGCTGTCCAGGAGCGCGCCGGGCGACCTCAGCGGAGCTCTGCCGGCGGAAATGCCCACCAACCCCGAGGATCCGAAACAAATCTGGCAAGATTTCGAAGAGATGGTGCTGCCCGGTGTCACCCACTGGAATCACCCAGGTTTCATGGCCTATTTCGGCATCACGGGATCCGGGCCTGGAATCCTCGGCGAAATGCTTTCGGCCGCCCTCAACGTCAATGGAATGCTGTGGCGAACCTGTCCCGCGGCGACGGAATTGGAACTGGTCGTTCTCGACTGGCTGCGCAAAGGCCTCAAACTTCCCGATGATTTTTTTGGTTTCTTGTGTGACACAGCCTCGATTTCGTCACTATTGGCCCTGGCCGCTGCGCGTGAAAACGCCGATATCGAAGTTCGCGAACGGGGCTTGGCCGGCCGCACCGACCTGCCCCGCCTGCGGGTCTACGCCTCTGACCAGGCTCACTCTTCAATCGCCAAGGCCTGCTTGACTCTGGGTTTGGGACTCGACGGTTTTCGGGCCATCAGCCACGACGACCAATACCGCATGGACGTCGAAGCCCTCCGACAAGCCATAACCGAGGATCGTAAGGCCGGTTTTCGGCCGCTGGCCGTTGTCGCTACCGTCGGCACAACCTCAACGACGTCGATAGACCCTGTTCCGGAGATCGCGCAGGTCTGCGCCGAAGAAAATATCTGGCTCCATGTTGATGCCGCCTACGCCGGGTCAGCAGCCCTCTGCCCCGAGTACCGCTGGTGCCTCGATGGCTGCGAGCTTGCGGACTCTTTCGTATTCAACCCCCACAAATGGCTCTTCGTGCCGATCGATGCCTCAGCCCTCTTCACTCGCCATCCCGAGATTTTCAAAAAAGCCTTTTCGCTGGTGCCGGAATATCTGACGACACCAATGACCGGTGAGGTCGTTGACCTGATGGATTACGGAGTACAACTGGGGAGACGGTTTCGGGCCCTGAAGGTCTGGTGGGTCTTGCGCTCGTACGGCCTCTCCGGCCTGCAGTCACACCTCCGCCGCCACATCGAAATGGCACAGGCATTTTCAGATTGGGTCGACCAGCAACCGCTCCTGGAGCGGGCCGCCCCTTCCCCCTTCTCGGTCGTATGCTTCCGTGCGGCACCCCCCGGCATGGAACAAGGAGAGGCTCTCGATAGTTTCAATAAATTACTGATGGAGGAGATCAACGCCTCAGGCGATGTCTACCTCTCTCACACACGACTGGACGACGGCATCGCCCTGCGAGTCGCCATCGGCAACATAGGTACGGATGAGACTGATCTCGACCGCTGCCGAACCCTGATCCTGAAAGGATTAAGATGCCTCTCCAACCCCTGAAAGAACACCGATCTCCGGCCTCAAACACCGTTGCGTTCATACGGGCTGCTCTGATGGCATCCTTTGGTCTGGGGGTTCTGATTCTCGTCAACGGCATCCAGATGCTGAGCCTGCTCGTGAAGCCGTTTTCGACCCGGGCCTTTCGGAAGATCAACCGTGCGTGTGCCGGCGGGTGGTGGGGCATGTGCGTTTCCGGGGCCCAACGGCTCAATAGCAGTCACATCCTTGTGACTGGTGCGGAGGTGCCACTCCGCGAAGATGCCATCATCGTCTCCAACCACCAGCAGATGCCTGACATCACGACGATCATGGCATTCGCCAAAACAAAAGGGCGCATTGGCGACCTCAAGTTCTTCGTCAAGGACATCCTCAAGTGGGTTCCCGGTGTCGGTTGGGGAATGCTGTTCCTCGACTGCCTCTTTGTCAAAAGGAACTGGTCGTCAGATTCCGACCACATCCTCCAGACCTTCAGCAACCTCGTGGACAACAAGGTCCCCGTGTGGCTGGTCTCCTTCGTTGAAGGGACTCGGGCCCGTCTCCACAAGATTGAGGCCAGCAGGGAATTCGCGCTGGGCCAGGGCCTCGAACCCCTCGAGCATGTTCTCCTGCCCAGAACCAAGGGCTTCGCTGCGACGGTTCAGGGTCTGCGCGTACACGTCTCGGCAGTCTACGACCTCACGATCGGGTATGAAGAGGGCGTACCAACCCTGTGGCAGTACATCAAGGGATCAGCCCAACGGATTCATCTTCACGTCAGGCGCTTTCCGGTTGAGGAGTTGCCGAC
>CBDTUG010000394.1:0-2831 GCA_965363555.1 uncultured Thermoanaerobaculia bacterium | reverse complement strand
GTTCACGGACGTCGTCGGAACGATGGGATTCGAAGGCAAGGCCATGCTCTCCGTCCGCTCCGACCAGCCGCTCCACTCGGCCGGGCGACTTTACAGCCAGGACGATGACGGGACCTTCGGCCAGTTCTGCCAATTCCGGACGATGGACGACGGGTTTGCCAGGGCCGCCGTTGTGTACTTGACCGGCCTCCGTCAGGAGGAAGGGTTGTTCCGGACAAATTTGGTGTTTGCCAATTCAGGAATTCGCGAAGCGTCACTGATGGTCCAACTGTTCAGCAGTACCAACGACCCCATTTCCCTGTTTTTCGTGCTCGAATTGCAGCCCGGTGAAATGGACCAGCGGGTCGAGGTTTTCGCCAATGAAGGCGGTCAACCTAACGTCGGGTGGGGCTACGCGAAAATCACCGTCCTTGAAGGCGTCGGCGTCCGGATCTCGGCCTCGGTCATCGACTCGAGGACCAACGACGCGACGACGATTGTGGCTGAACGTTAAGCCGTGAGGTCCGGCCCGAAGCCAGCCCGCGGCCGCTTGCCGGCCGCGGGTTTTTTCGCTTCGGGGCGCGTTGAATCGAACCCTGCCCCTGAACCTGTCGCTGTACCTGCCCCGGCCCATGACTCCGATACCCGGCCTTCGGGAGCGCGCGAGCACGCTCCCGCTCGGACCTTTCCCCGAGGGGCAGCTATCTCGAACCGGAAGGAGGACCGCCCCTCCGGGAAACGACCTCGGCGGCCTACTGGCTTCGGCCGAGACTCGGTGGCTGAGGGTGTCGCCGTGGGTTGCCAGGTGTCGGCTTTCTTCGCAACGACATCTCGGGCGGGAGTTCTGCCCGATGAAGAAAGCCGCACCAGGCACGCCCCGTCGGAGAAGGCGCTCGCGGATTTGCACGCCGGCTCGTCTTCCTTCAACGTTGAACGTTGAGCGTTAAACGTTCTCCCCCCCTCCCCCTTGACCCCCGGCAAGCCAAAGCCCACACTGGAGTCATGAACGAACTGATTTTGATCGTTGACGACGAGCCCGGCATCTTGGAAACGCTGTCGGCCATCCTGGAGGACGAGGGCTATCGAACCCTGAGCACTCTTTCGGGGAACGAGGCTCTAGCCCTGTATGAGACCGAGCAGCCCGATGTCGTATTCCTTGATATCTGGTTGCCTGATCGTGATGGGTTGCAGACTCTGCAGGCGATCAAAGAAAAGGACCCCAACGCGGCGGTGATCATGATGTCCGGCCACGGCACTTCGGCGACGGCGGTCAAGTCGATCAAGATGGGCGCCCACGACTACCTGGAAAAACCTCTGTCCTACGATTCGGCGGTCAACGCGGTTGTCAGTGCGCTTGAGTCCAAGACCGCCCAGGCTGCCGCCGGCGCGACTTCGATTCTTGAGCTTGGCCTGGAGCGGATGTATACCGGCCGGGCCTTTGAGGCGCCTCCGTTGTTGCCGCAGGTTCAACAGGGTTCAAAGCCTCAACGCACGATTGCCAAGTCCAGCGTCATCTATGGGCTGGGTCTGCACTCGGGGAGCCAAACCGGCATGGTGATACAACCCCTGCCTCCCAACAGCGGCATCCATCTCTCGACTCTGCCCGGTGGCGCCCAGATTCCGGCACATTTGAATTTTGTAGCCCAGACCGACTACGCCACAACGCTGACCAACGCAGGCGACCATATCCGAACGGTCGAGCACCTTCTTTCGGCCCTTCACGCAGCGGGCATCACCAATCTACTCGTCAAGGTCCACGGAGAGATTCCGGTCTTGGACGGGTCGGCCCTGGAATTTTGCCGTCACCTGCTGGAGATCGGAATCGTCGATCAGGGAGTGCCGCGTCGCGAGGTGGTCATCGACCGGCCCTACCGAGTCGGCGAAGGTGACAAGAGTCTGCTCGTCGAACCCTTCGACGGTCTGGCCGTCTCGTACTTCCTGGATTATCCTCCCCCGATCGGTCAACAGTTTGTCGAGTTTGAAATGACCAACTTCGAAGGCTATATGCAGGAAGTTGCCCCGGCCAGGACCTTCGGATTCATGCGCGACATGAAGATGATCAACGAACTGGGCTTGGGATCCGGGGGCCGCCTGGACAACTTCATTCTGGTCGGCGAGGACAACGTCCTCAATACCGATTTACGATTTCCTGACGAATTTGCCCGCCACAAGATCCTGGACATCATCGGAGATATGTACCTGTTGGGTTATCCGATTCGCGGCAAGATCACCGCCCGTTTGACTGGGCATCGGGACAATGTGGCCGTGCAGAGGCAGATCGCCGCCCAGGCCTGAGAATCAACAATCTCGAAGCGCCCCCACTGAGGTCCCTTTCGGCGATCAATTCTTCGGGTAACTGACCGAGATCGGCTCGTTCCGGGCACTCGAGGCAGGCGATCCCGTTGGGCTTGATGACACCCTGGGCAAACGCCAGCGCAAGAGCTTCGGCGCCATCCTGCCAACTGGGAAATGGCGGATCGGCCCAGGCAATGTCAAAGACCTGCTTGGCACGGGCAAGGCACTTGATGGCCAGGTCGGCTGAGAGGCCCAACACCTTCGTCCGTCCCTGGGCCTCAACAAACTGCTCGATATTCCTCTTGGTCAGCCGGGCCGTCGCTGGGTGTTTTTCGACGAATACAACTTTTGCGGCCCCCCGGGACAGTGCCTCGAGACCGACGGCGCCTGTGCCCGAAAAAAGGTCGAGGAATGCGGCGTCGACGACATCGGGCCCCAGGATCTGAAAGGCCCGTTCCCGCATAGAATCTGGAGTCGGTCTCACAAGGCTATTCCGGCTCGGCCCAAAGAGTCGCCTCGACCGCCAGATGCCGCCAGTGATTCTCACTGGGGTACAA
>CBDTUG010000393.1:0-2837 GCA_965363555.1 uncultured Thermoanaerobaculia bacterium | reverse complement strand
AATGGGCGTCTGCGTATTTCGTGCCGCAGCAGATCACTGGTGAGAAGGTCGGGCTTGGAGGGCGCCGGGCATCAAAAACAGGTCAAGCTGCCGCTCTGCTGTTTTTCAGACCCCGCCCTCGAGCAACTCTTCCAACTGTGTCAGCGTGCGCTCAAAGACAGCCATCGCAGCATCAATCGGATCCGGTTTTGAAAGATCGACGCCGGCGTCCCGCAACATGTCCAGCGGAGGCCTTGAGCAGCCGCCTTTGAGCATTCCCAGATAGGCTTCGGTCGCCCCGGGCACACCGCTGCGAATGCGCTCGGCGATTGCAATACCGGATGTCAATCCCGTCGCGTAAGTGAAGACGTAGTACTTGTAGTAGAAGTGCGGGATGTAGGCCCACTCGATCGCGTCGTTCTCATCGATTGTGTAATCGGGCCCATAGTAGGCCTCGACCAACCCACGGTAGATTCCATTAAACGCCTCGGCCGTCACCGGTTCGCCGTCCTCCACCAACTCGTGAACCTGTAACTCGAAATCGGCAAACATAGCCTGCCGAAAGATCGTTGTACGAAAGCTCTCGAGCAGTTCACTGAGCAGCCATGCACGCTCGGCATCAGACGAAGCCTGCTCGACCATGTAGTGCGACAGCAGCATTTCGTTGCACGTCGAGGCAATCTCCGCCAGGAAGGGCGGATAACGCCACGTCTGGTAGCCCTGGCCCTTCATCGAGAAATCGCTGTGCAGGGCATGGCCGAACTCGTGGGCCAAAGTCGAAACGTCGTCGTATTGGTTCTGGAAGTTCATCTTGATGAAGGGGCGAACACCGTAGGCGGATGCCGAAAAAGCCCCGCTGTCTTTGTTCTTCGAGGGATAAACGTCGATCCATCCGGATGCCGGATCGAGGCCCTCTGCCAACCGATCTGTGTAGGCCTTCCCCATCGGTTTCAGGGCCTCGAGGATATGAGCCGCCCCCTCCGCGTAGGTCATCTCACTCCCGGCACTCTCGGCCAGGGGCACGTAGAGATCGTAGAGATGCACCTCGTCCACCTGCATGATCTGTTTGCGCAGCGCGATGTAGCGATGTAGCAGAGGGGCATTGGCCCGCACCGTCTCAATGAGATTTCGGTAGACGGAAGGATCAAGATCGTCCTTGTCGAGGTAGGCCTCGAGGGCCGAGTCGTAACCGCGCGCCCTGCCGAGAAAGACGTCGAAGGCTGCTTGACCACCGAGGGTCGCAGCAAATGTGTTCTCATAGCCCCTCAAGGTCTCAAACATCCCGGCAACCGCCTGACGACGGACTTCACGATTTGAAGAGCCCCGGAGGAGGCCATAATTGCTGAAACTCAGCTGAACCGGATCCCCCTGTTCGTCGATGACCTCGGGCAGGCTCATCTCGGAGATCAACGAGCCAAAAGCGTTCTCAGACGGCGAGGGCAGTTCATTGAGGTCGATCTGGGCCCACAGATTGTCACCTGCCAATGCCAGCACCTTTTCTCCCTCAGGTCCCAAGACGTGGTCCGCACGGCGACGCAACTGGTTGATAAAAGGCCGGAAATTCTCCAGCGCCGGCTCGGCAGCATAGGCCTTTTCGGTGGCCTGCCCATCCAGAGAGAGAATAGCCTCCCTGAGAACCGGCCCCTCCCCCATCAGATCATTGGTCATGCCCAAAGCCCGCTGGTGCCTGGCGATCACCGCCTGGTTGACGGTGTCGGTGTCGCGCCGCAGATTGGCGTACAAGGTCAATCGGTTGATCAGCTCGTCAGCGGCAAAGTACGCCTCGAGGTACTTCGCCAAGCCCTCAGGCTTTGCGAGCCCAACTCGCAGTTCGCCCAAAGTCTCGAGTTTTTGTGCGGCATCCTTCGCCCCGGCTTCCCAGGCTTCGTCGTCGGCCACCAGCACATCGAGTTGCCATTTGTAGACGCCCGGGATCGCCGACCGTTCGGCATTGGCGTCCGGTTGCCACTCGGGCAAATCCTGGAGACCTCCGGCCAAAACCGACGAACCCGCTGCGAAGGTAAGTACGAGCGCCACCACAAACCCAAGAAACCGTTTCATGATCTCTTCCTCCCAGGCTCGGAGTGTACGCCAATCACCGTGGGTTGTGATCAGCGGGCGTCAACGAATTCAAAAACGTTGTCGGCTGCCGTTTCGTCTCACTGCCAACCCACCGTATCGCCGAGCTCAAAACCGTTCTTCCAGATCATTGGCGTTTGGTCGAACTGGGCAATGACGCCCGAATTGAAAAAGGAGATGATCCCAGGGCCGCCTTCGGGTAGGTTTTCAACCTCGTTTTCCTTGTAGCCCTGGCGCTGATTGTCAGTCACGGCCACGGGATCGGACCAGGCTGAACCACTGGGATAGTCTCGGGTCCGCTGGAAGACACTGACACCATTATCGACACGTGTATACGCGACGACGATACCGCCACCCCGGCGAAGGGTGACGTCCGCCTGGTAGGCGTCTCCGCCTGAACCATCGTCGATCGTACCCCACGTCCAACTGTCCCCACCGTCGTAGCTGATCTGATATTTCACCCCATCGGCGCCTCCTCCATAGGAGTAGTCGTAGACAACGACCACAAAGTCACCATAGGCCGAGACACGCACGACGGTGTTAGAGGAATTCCCATCAAGAAGCGTTGTGGAGTTTGAGGAGAGACTCTGTTGAAATACAGAGACCTGCCCCTGACCCCCGCGATATACGGCAACAAGAAAACTGCCCAATACGCTGTGGCCTTCGACATATGAAACGTCGAGATACTGGCTCGCATCGGTGACTCCGGTATCAACCTCGCCCCAGGGGGCTGAACCGGTGTCACCATCCTGGTCGGTCCAGTTGAACTTGAGTGTGCC
>CBDTUG010000392.1:0-2853 GCA_965363555.1 uncultured Thermoanaerobaculia bacterium | reverse complement strand
AAAACGCCTGCGGTGTATGGGAAGGCACCGGGGACATTCTCCAGGAAGAGGTAGCGCAAGATTCCGGCCCAGGTCTGGCGTTGCGGCAACTGGACCTTGGGCACCTTGGTGCCGGAAAGCGAGACCGACGTCAATGGGACCCGGACCTCTTTCCCGCGAACGGTGTAGGAAAATTCCTCGCGGGCATAATCCTTGAGGATGATCGGCCATGCGGCCAGGAGTTCCCGGGAATCCGCCTCCAGTTCGTGGGCCAGACGCCGGATTTCCGCATCAAGGTCAGCCATCTGAACTTCATGCGTGACCTCGGACGTGATGACCTCCTCAAACAGACGGAAGAGGTCATCGCCCTCGCATTCCCCTTCCCGCGCACAGAGAATCGCCCGAGCTCCAACCAGCTGGTAGAGCTTGTCCGCAACTGTTATCTGGTGCTCCGCCCATTCCTTGTAGCTCCGAACCGTTCGTGAGATGTCACGAAGGTAACCGGCCCGTTCGCCGGGAATGATCGGGTTGCGTTGCGGCACACCGCAGGGCGCGGCCATAGTATCTTCACAGGCCCAGACGCTCCCGAAATTCGCCTCGAGTCGCCGGCACAGACCGGAGAACAGGGCGTTGACGCCGTGGTCGTGGAACTGATGGGCGCAGGTTCCGAAGATCGGCAGTTCCTCATCATCGGGCCCTTCGAAAAGTTCATGACAACGACGGTACTGTTTGCGGACGTCGCGGAGAGCATCAAGGGCCTTGGCGCGGTCAAACTTGTTGATGGCCACAAAATCGGCGTAGTCCAGCATGTCGATCTTTTCCAGCTGCATCGCTGCGCCGTATTCCGGCGTCATGACGTAGAGCGACAGATCTGCGATGTCAACGATTTCCGAATCCGCCTGACCAATGCCTGAACTCTCGACAATGATCAGGTCAAACCCAGCCCCTCTACAAATAGCGATCGACTGTTCGATATGGCGGCTCAGGGCACGATGAGCCTGGCGGGTTGCCAGCGAACGCATGAAAACGCGATCCGAACCCAGGGAATTGAGTCGAATGCGGTCGCCAAGAAGCGCACCGCCCGTCTTTCTCTTGGTCGGGTCCACTGAAATGATAGCGATCGTCGTTTTTGGGTAATCGGCCAAAAACCGAAGGACCAGTTCGTCGGTCAGGGATGATTTACCGGCGCCGCCGGTACCCGTCGTGCCCAGCACCGGCACCGGATGGGGCGCCTCCGGGATTTCAACATCCTTGCCCTCCTCCGCCAAGGTGATCGCACGGGCAACGTCCAGCCAGTGGGCGGGCGTATTGTCGAACGCCTGGGCGCCGCCGAGGTCAGCCGGGTCGAAGTCGCAGGCGACGATCATCGACGAGATCATGCCGTCGAGGCCCATCGTCCGGCCGTCTTCGGGTGAGAAAATCTTGGTCACACCGTAGGCCTCGAGTTCGGCTATTTCCTCGGGAACGATCACGCCACCACCGCCGCCGAAGATCTTGATGTGCCCGGCGCCACGCTCCCGGAGCAGATCAATCATGTACTTGAAGAACTCCATGTGGCCGCCTTGATAGGACGAAACGGCAATCCCCTGGGCGTCTTCCTGCACAGCGGCATCGACGATCTCTGCGACCGATCGATTGTGACCCAAATGGATCACCTCGGCGCCCTGCACCTGAAGGATGCGGCGCATGATGTTGATCGCGGCATCATGCCCGTCAAAAAGACTGGCTGCGGTGATGAAGCGGACCTTGTTGGTCGGCTGGTAACGGGTCGGGGTGGTCATGGCGCCTCCGATGGAGCCCGAGTGGGCCTGGGCATCTTAGCGCAGATGGGGCTTGAACGATCTATTCTCCAACCGCTACGAATAAACGAGGAACACTCAGGGCCGTGAAAAGATACTCGATACATGATACTTGGCTTCAACTCGTTGGGGGATATCGCTCCGACTGAAAGGCCGTTCAACCCCATGGACATATGGCATGCTTCTTGGGGGGAACCGTTACCCCACCGACACTTCTCGAAGACCGAAGTCCGGTATCGATCTCTACCCTGCAGTCTTAATGTCCCGGATGACCATCTCCATGCGAAAATTTCGTTTCAACAACAATATCTTGACCCGGCCGTCGGTCACCATTCTGCTCAGGTAGACCTGCTCTCCCGCCCGTTTGAACTCCATCCGAACCTTGAATTCACGGAGGGGCTTCTCAGGTTCCAGGACCTCCATATCGACCCAAAGCGGGTCCAGCGAACTCTCGTTCCAGGCCATCGTTCCGCGGGTGATGCCGTTGTCGCCCTCGTGGTCTCGGGCCGGTTCAAACGTCATCTCCATATGCTCTCCAACCTTTGTGGCCGGCCCGAAAACAAACCTCGATGCCTCAGGCCCGAACGGAACAAGGAAGTCCTCATCCTCTTCCTCATCGGCATCATCGTCCTCATCGTCCTCAAAATCGGACTCCAGGTCCTTACGGTTTTTTTCTGTCGTATCCTTGCCATCTTCGATGAAGTGGACAAGGTGCCATCGTTCCTTACCCACCCCATCGACTTCCACGGCCATTTCCATGTCGGTGGTCTTCCTCGATGAACCGTTCTCCTTGGCGACGACCGATTTAACGTCCACCGAGTAGGATCCGACGAAGTGTCCGCTTTCGAGAGCGTTTTCGGCGCCGTTGAGACGCTCGGCTACCACCGCCGGCGGTGACGCCTCGAGAAAAGAGATGATGCTGAAAAGAGCGAGAGTAGTTCGGAGAATTACTTTCATGAATCTCAGCTAAGCAAAATCGATGCCCAGATCCTCTACTGGACCTTGAATCCCTTCGAGCAGAGGCTAGTGTACTGCGTCTAAAGTCTCTACCACCTCTTGGCGGCCCTCCACCCCG
>CBDTUG010000391.1:0-2857 GCA_965363555.1 uncultured Thermoanaerobaculia bacterium | reverse complement strand
CAGCGGGGTGGAGGGCCGCCAAGAGGTGGTAGAGACTTTAGACGCAGTACACCAGCAGCGTAAGGATAGGCCGGCAAGAGTGTCGGGAGTGTCTGTCCTGGCACGGGTATGGCATGAAAACTCTCAAGAATTATTGAAGAACCCAGCGATTTGACATAATTTTAAATTGCAATAGAATCTCACTTTACGATTTTTCTTTTCGAAGTAAGCTGCCGAAAACAACCGCCGTTCGGAGCTCACCATTGACTGACCGGGCGGATGTTTGGGGGAGTGTTCATGTTCTCTTCGGTTCTTCGGTTTCTATTGATCGGCATTGTCTTGATTCCCAGCCTTGCGCTTGCTGCTGGGCCTTCGTTTTTGACCGGTTCGACCGACGGTCATCCTGTTGACATCGTTCTGGCCTACGTACAGAGCAACAGCGCCTCGTTGGGGTTGTCCGCTGCGGATATCGACGGGTTGCGAGTCGAGCACTACCAAACGGAGCAAACTGGAATCACACACGTCCGTTTGATTCAGCGTTTGGCCGATATCGACGTGTTTCATGGTGACATTTTGGCCAACGTGGCATCCGATGGCAGTATCATCAACCTCCACAATCGATTTGTGGGCGGCCTCGCTGGAAGGGCCGGGGCTCCGGCGGCCGAAGTCTCCGCAGTCGAGGGTGTCGAGGCAGCAGCGCTCCACCTGGGTCTGACCATCAGTGAGACGATTGCCGTTGAATCCCAGAGCCGGACCGCCGAATTGGCCACCGTGCTCAGCAAAGGCGGCATCTCACGCCGCAAGATTCCCGCGCAGCTGGTGTGGTCGATTGGGAAAACCGCCAACCTGGCCTGGAACATGTCGATTTACGAAATTCAACAGGACCATTGGTGGAGCCTGCGGGTGGATGCTGCAACTGGAGAAGTGATCGAAAAAACCGATTGGGTCGTGCACGATCGGTTTGACCGAGTCGGGACCGGTTCGGGAGTCGAGTTGGCCCCTTTGAACCATTCGGCCAAGAGCGACAACCTCGGCATCAATTCTTCCTATCAAGTCTACGAGTGGCCGGTCGAAAGTCCGAATCACGCCAGTCCTGCGCCTCCGGCAGATGCAAGAACGGTCGCCGTGGATCCTGAAAACGGGTCCTCGCCCTTCGGCTGGCACGATACCGATGGAGTCTCCGGTCCTGAGTACACAACAACCCAGGGCAACAATGTCGACGCGCAGAAAAATGGCGCGGAGGCTGCCTGCGGAGCCTCCTTGGATTGCAATTTTGTTCTCGACCTGACAGCAGAACCGACCTCGGGGTCCAACGTTGATGCGGCCATCGCCAATTTGTTTTATTGGAACAATCTCGTTCATGACGTCTGGCACAGCTACGGTTTCGACGAGGTATCGGGCAACTTCCAGGAAAACAACTACGGTAACGGAGGCGCCGGAAATGACGCCGTGATTGCCAATGCCCAGGCATCGGGGAACTGCAACGCCAATTTTGGAACGCCGTCAGACGGTAGCGCTCCGACGATGAACATGTATAACTGCGACCAGGCGACACCCTCTCGAGATGGAGACTTTGATAACGGGGTCATTGCCCACGAGTACGGCCACGGCATTTCAAATCGTCTGACTGGTGGCTCCAGTGTCAGTTGTCTTACCAACTCGGAACAGATGGGTGAGGGTTGGAGTGATTGGTTCGGATTGATGATGACGATCGAACCCGGTGATCTGGGGACCGACGCTCGTGGTATCGGGACCTGGTTGTTGGGTCAGGGGCCTGACGGTCTTGGTGTTCGAACCCAAAGCTACAGCACCGACATGGACGTATACACACATACCTACGGTGACCTCGGCGGCATGGTCGTTCCTCACGGTGTCGGCGAGATCTGGGCGTCGATGCTCTGGGAGATGACATGGAACTTGATTGATGAGTACTCATTCAATCCCCTGATCGACGATGTCTGGACGTCCGGCGGCAACAACCTGGCGATGCAACTGGTCATGGACGGCCTCAAACTTCAACCGTGCTCACCGGGTTTCGTCGACGGCCGGGATGCCATCTTGTTGGCGGACCAGAACCTGACCGGAGGCGCCAACCAGTGCCTGATCTGGGCGGCCTTCGCCAAGCGAGGCCTGGGCTTCAGTGCCTCTCAGGGCAGCAGTTCCAGCACGAGTGACGGCACCGAGGCCTTCGACATTCCGGCCTCTTGCGATTTCCTGAATCCGACTCCGGTCATCGTCGACGTCTGCGTCGGCAGTGATGCCGTTTTTAACCTTGATGTCAACGACTCGTTCACGCCTCCGGTTACCATGACGGCTTCGGGGAATCCAGCCGGAACAACTGTGAGCTTCAGCACGAACCCTGTCGTAGGCCCGCTGCCGGCGGCGACGACCTTGACTGTCGGTTCGATCGGTGCCGGGGCAGTTGGCAGCCACCCGCTGACGATTACCGGTAACGACGGTGTCAACAACGAGGGTGTAGCGGTTGAGCTCAACGTCTTTCCGACAACCCTGGGGGCGCCTGCGCTGACCGCTCCTTCTGATGGTGGGACCAATATCGGGCCCATGCCGGAGATGTCCTGGTCACCGGTCGTCGGAGCCGCGACCTATCTTCTGGAAATCGACGATCACCCGGCTTTCGCCAGTATTGATTATTCAGTGAGTGTCAGCACCACGACCCACCAGGTATCGACCTTCCTCAGTGCTCTGACAACCTATTATTGGAGGGTCACTCCCGTAAACCTCTGCACGACCGGGGCGACTTCGTCGGTCTTTTCTTTCACGACTGCCAACATTGCGTGTGCGACATACAGCAGTGCCGATGTGCCTTTGCCCATCCCTGAGGACGGTAGCACCAGCGGCTCGACAATCTCAACGCTGG
>CBDTUG010000390.1:0-2860 GCA_965363555.1 uncultured Thermoanaerobaculia bacterium | reverse complement strand
TCGTTGCCGCGATTCGCAGGGACGGTCGATGGAAGGTCCCACATGGAGAAGACGAGATCCTTGCCGGTGATCTGGTGTATTTCGCCATGGATCCGGGGGAAACCGACAACGTGCTGGCCTTGCTGGGACTACAGCGGGAGGCCGAGCACAAGGTGATGATCGCCGGGGCAACCCGGATTGGCATCGAGCTTGCCAGGCGCCTTGAAGCTGACGGCACCAATGTCACGCTGATGGAAGGGCGCAGAAGCGCCTGCGACAAGGCGGCGGCAGAGCTTGAGTCCACCCTTGTGATCCACGGAAGCCCGACCGACCGGGAACGACTGGTGGAGGAGGGCGCCGAACGCGTCGACGACTTTGTGGCCTGCACCGATGACCATGAAGAAAATGTCGTGGCCTGCCTGTTGGCGGGTCGATTAGGTGCGGCTCACACCTTCGCGCTGGTCGACAACGCAGCTCTGGCAGGTTTGATCGGAGAGGTCGGCATTGACGCCGTCATTTCGCCGCGGTTGCTTTCGGTCAGCCTGGCGCTCCAGTTTGCTCGAAAAGGCCGCGTCAAGGCCGTTGCGGCGCTTCTGGATGACGCTGTTGAGGTTTTCGAGGTGGAGGCCGGTGCGGGTTGCCGTTTGGTTGAAGAGCCGTTGGCTCAGCTCGGCCTGCCTCGTGGAGTTTTGGTTGCAGCCCTCCGCCGAGGCGATCAGATCCTGGTGCCGACCGGCGCCGATCGAATTCGGGCAGGTGACAGCGTGTTGTTGATTTCGACCACCAAGAGTGCCTCCCGGCTGGATGATTTCCTTGAGGCCGGGCAGTCGTGAACCTCCGGTTCTGTGCCTTTCTGCTCGGGTGGCTCCTGTTGCTTGGAGCGGCCTTTCTGCTCTTGCCGCTGGGGGCGGCGCTGCTGTTTGGAGAGTCGGTCCTACCGTATTGCTGTGCGATTGCCCTTGCCGCAGCCTCTGGGGGAACGGCCATTCGATACCTCAAACCGAAAAATCGAAGGATTCAGCCTCGGGACGGTTTTTTGGTTGTCGGCGGTGCCTGGATTCTGATTTCATTGATCGGCGCAATACCCTATGTTGTCGCCGGGGCGCTCGGCCCGGTCGATGCAATCTTCGAATCGGTATCGGGCATCACTACCACCGGATCGACGGTGATCGCCGACGTGACGATCCTGCCGAAGGCCCTGGTTCTTTGGCGGGCCATGAGCCAGTGGCTCGGAGGCATGGGCATTATCCTTTTCACAATCGCGATTCTGCCGCTGCTGGGCATCGGTGGCATGCAGCTCTTCAAGGCCGAGGTTCCAGGGCCTGTCGCGGACAAGGTGCAGCCTCGTCTGGCCAACACCGCCCGGTCGCTCTGGGCTATCTACTTGGGGTTGACAGCGTTGGAGTGGCTGCTTTTGAAGTTGGCCGGCATGAGCGGCTACGAGGCGTTATGCCACTCCTTTACCACCCTGGCAACCGGTGGCTTTTCCACGAGGAATACCTCCGTCGGCGAATTCGGCTCGCCGCTGATCGAGTGGATCATCGTATTTTTCATGTTGATGGCCGGAATCAATTTTGTGCTTCATTACAAGGTGTTGGTCGGACGGGGCCGAGAGGTCCTGAGAGATTCGGAGCTTCATTATTTCATGGCGGTCGTGGTGGGCGTAACGGCCGTTTTGACCCTGGTGGTTCACGAGCCGGGCAATGGCTTCTTTGACTCCCTCCGCCTGGCGGCGTTTCAGACCGTGTCACTCGTGACGACCACAGGGTACGCGACGACCGATTTTGAACTGTGGCCGGCATTGGGATTGATGTTGGTGGTCCTTCTGCTGATTCCCGGCGGCATGTCAGGATCGACGGGGGGTGGCATTAAGAGCCTTCGGGCTTTACTGGCCTTTAGGTCGCTCAGGGTGACTTTGCACCGCCTGATCCATCCCCATGCCGTCCGGCCGGTCAAATATGGAGGAGTCGTCGTTGAAGAATCGGTTCTCTCCGGTATTTGGACTTTCCTGACAGCCTACATTCTGCTGACTGTCTTCGGCGCCCTGGTGGTGGCCGCACACGGCTACGACGTTTTGACTTCGTTGACGTCGTCCCTGACCGCGATCGGCAACGTCGGTCCCGGATTGGGCCAAGTTGGGGCCTACGACAATTTCGCCCACTTCCCCGGCCTGGTGAAGATCTGCCTGGCCTGCCTGATGCTTTTTGGCCGCCTCGAAATCTTCACGCTTTTGGCCCTCCTGACTCGGGGTTTTTGGAGACGATGAAGGCCAAGAAGGCTCAGCTCGGGACGGTATTCCTGATCGTCTTCATCGACTTGATCGGATTTGGGATCGTGATCCCGATTCTGCCGTTGTATGCCGAAGAATTCGGACCTTCCCCGATCGTCTTCGGGCTCTTGATGGCCTCGTTCTCCGCCATGCAATTCCTCTTTGCACCGATCCTCGGAAGGCTGTCGGACAGAGTAGGGCGGCGTCCAGTGTTGTTGGTGTCGCTGGTGGGGTCAGCGGTCGGGTATCTGATTTTTGGTTTTGCCGGATCGCTCGCGATGTTGTTTGCCTCTCGGATCATCGACGGCATTTCAGGGGGAAATATTTCAACCGCGCAGGCTGTGATTGCCGACATCACAACCCCAGAAGAACGGGCCAAAGGCATGGGAATGGTCGGTGCTGCCTTCGGCTTGGGGTTCATCCTCGGACCCGCGGTCGGTGGACTCTTGGTCCAGGTGGCCCCGTGGCTGCCTGGCGTCGCAGCCGCGGTTGCATCTTTGACCGCTTTCGTCATGGTTCTGGTGTTCCTCCCTGAGACGGTTGACCCTGATGCCCGGGCCACCGCCCGTCGACACCCGCTCAATCTCAAGAGTCTCGGCAACGCCGTGAGCC
>CBDTUG010000389.1:0-2881 GCA_965363555.1 uncultured Thermoanaerobaculia bacterium | reverse complement strand
AAGGTTGTCCCGCGCTCACGACAGAAAAATGCCCACTGACTGTGGGCGATGGCCGTGAACAACTCTCCCCGCAGGTCGGCGCCGAGGCGGCTCAGGAGATGCACACTGGCGACTCTTCGCCCCCAGCCGACCAGTTCGTGCAGAACGACGGCGGCGAAGAATAGGCACAAAATAGGGCCGAGCTCGGCACTCAGACCAATAGCATCGATCAATCGATGGAAAATTCCGCTGACTTCGCTGAATCCTACAGCGCTGGTATCAATTCCGACGACGTTGATCATCGGCAGCAGCAACAGCACGCCTACACCTTCGGTCATGGTCGTGACCACTGCCAGGGCCGTTGCGACAACCAACATCCACCCAGACCGGCGCACCAGGTGACGGACGAAGCCAGCGGACGAAACCACCTCCCTGATCATGGGAAGAGCCTTCGCCCTGGTCGAATACTGAGGCTTGAAGGCACCTGATTCATCCGCGGGTGTCGGAGACTCTTCGACCAGATTGCCTCGGGGTGTCCGTCGGTTGATTTCACCTCAGGTATCCTACACGACCCAGCATCAATCGCCGGTTCAATAGAAAGAGTTGGAATTTCACCGACTGGGCTATCCTTGCCGCCGGAACGGAGGCCTTTGAATGAAGATCGAAGGGAAGACACCGGAACTCATCGTCCTGCGCAGGGCAGTGGCACGGTTGCGCGGCGGCATCATGGCTATCACCTTTGCCATGACTGGCGGGCTGACCCTCTTCCTGGTGACCTCCTGGCTGCTGATGCGTGGCGGCGAGAATGTGGGTCAACACCTTGGCCTTCTCAGCCACTACTTGCCTGGATATTCGGTCACGTGGACCGGAGCGATGCTCGGCCTGCTGTACGGTTTACTGATAGGCGGCGCCATCGGTGCATCCATCGCCTGGACGTACAACATGATCGTTGTGTTCCGCGACAAGCCAGGCTCGTGAAAATGTCGTTTCCCCGGATCAAGAGTGAACCTTGCAGGACCTTGACTCGATGACCGACCGAACGATCATCATCGGCGCGGGGCCGGCAGGCCTGAGCGCCGCCCACGAACTGGGTCGACTCGAGCAACCCGCTCTCGTCGTCGAGCAGGATGCTGTCGTCGGCGGTATCTCCCGTACTGTCAGCTATAACGGCTACCGATTCGACATTGGAGGTCACCGGTTCTTCACCAAGGTTCCGATGGTCGACGCGATGTGGCACGAGCTACTCGGTGACGAAATGCTTGAGCGCTCCCGTCTGTCGAGGATCAGGTACAACGGTGTGTTCTTCGATTACCCACTGCGTCCTGTGGACGCCTTGACCAAGATCGGAGTTGTCGAAGCAACTCGAATCGTGCTCAGCTATCTGCGCTCCCAAATGTCCTGGAATAGCGATGAGCGCACCTTCGAAGATTGGATCGTCAACCGATTCGGTCGTCGTCTTTACGAGATTTTCTTCAAGAGTTACACCGAAAAGGTGTGGGGCCTGCCTTGCAACCAGATCGGGGCCGATTGGGCCGCTCAACGAATAAAAAGTCTGGATCTCAAGACCGCAATCTGGTCTGCCCTCGTCGGCCATGGTTCGAAGAGGGGTGAGATCGTCACCACCTTGATCGATCGCTTCAAATATCCACGGTTGGGCCCCGGCATGATGTGGGAAAAGTGTCGCGAACAAGTGCTCGAATTTGGCATCAATACAGAAACCAGCGCCGAGGTCACGGAGGTCCACCATGCCCGGGGTCGGGTCACGGCGGTGACGGTCAAGCGAAATGGGTTTGAGGAGCAGATCGACGGCACAAGCTTCATTTCGAGCATGCCGATTCCTCTCCTCGTCGAGGCCCTGCGTCCGGCGGCGCCGGATCAGGTTCTCCAGGCTGCCTCCAAGCTGAGCTACCGTGATTTCTTGATCGTGGTCCTGATGGTGGATCGAGCTGAGGTCTTTCCGGATAACTGGATCTACATACACGAGCCATCAGTTTCTGTCGGCCGGGTTCAGAACTTCAAAAATTGGAGCCCGGACATGGTGCCCGATCCCTCGCAAACCACCTTGGGACTGGAGTACTTCGTGAACGCCTCCGGTGAGCTGTGGAACAGCTCGGACGAGGACCTGGGTGCGCTTGGAGTGCGCGAGATGGCCGAACTTGGTCTGATCGATGCCAAAGAGGTCGTTGACCACACGGTGGTCCGGGTACGCCGGGCCTACCCGGTCTATGACGGTGACTATCACGAAGCCCTCAAAGTGATTCGCCTCTATCTCGCCGGCTTCGAGAATCTCCAAATGATCGGCCGGAACGGACAACACCGTTACAACAACCAGGATCATGCCATGGTGGCCGGCATCCTGGCGGCTCGGAATGTGGCTGGAGAAAACCACGATGTCTGGGCGGTGAACGTCGAACAGACATACCATGAGAAAGGCCCGATCGACGACCGTTTGACCCCCTCTCAAGCCCCTGGCGTGCCGTTGGAAGACGTCCTGGCTGAGGCCTTCGCGCGATACGATCCCGTGGCCCTGGGTGGTGCGGTCGGTTTCGTGGCCGCAGGCACGATCTTCCTTGCTACGGCGGTGTTGCTGATCAAGGGAGGCGAGCCGCTGGGCCCGAGCCTTTCGCTCCTCGGAAATTACCTGCTCGGTTACAACGTTTCCTGGGCTGGCGCGGTCCTTGGAGCGGCCGAAGCGGGGTTGGTCGGCGGCCTATTCGGTGGTGCACTTGCCGGAATCATTAATTTGCTGGTTGGCATGACTGAAACGTCAGTCTTCAGGGAGTGTCAGCTGTCGTGTACGCTCGACTTCTTCGACCGAGGCAATGAGTAGCAGCCCTAAACCCGCACTTCTCGCCTCGGGGTGCTCCAGCCCACGCTGGTCGCTTCGCGACCTCCACGGCTT
>CBDTUG010000388.1:0-2882 GCA_965363555.1 uncultured Thermoanaerobaculia bacterium | reverse complement strand
AAGACCGTCGCCGAACTGCTTCGACTGGCGTGAACGACCGAGAGTCCATTCGTACAGTTCAGCGGGCCACAATCGTCGGCCTGGTGGCCAACATTTTCTTGGCCGTGGGAAAAGTGACGGCCGGGATCATCGGCTCGTCGGCCGCCGTCGTCGCGGACGGCATCCACTCGTTCACCGATCTTGTTACTGACCTGGTACTGCTGATCGGGACCCGAATATGGGCCCAGCCACCTGACGAGAGGCATCCTCACGGCCACCGTCGAATCGAAACCCTGATCACGGCCTTCATCGGGTTCTCGCTGGCGGCGGTCGGCATTGGTCTGGGTTGGGATGCCGTCAGTCATCTACGGGAACCAAGGGCCACTCTACCGACCGGGTTGGCCCTGGCCGCCGCCGCCATCTCGGTTTTTTCCAAAGAATGGCTCTTCCGGTGGACGCGAGTCCAGGCTGTTCAGGCTGATTCCCCGGCCTTGATGGCCAATGCATGGCACCACCGGTCGGACGCGTTTTCTTCGATTCCCGCAGTTTTGGCCGTCGGGACAGCGATGGTTTTTCCGGCTTTTGCCTGGGTCGATCGTCTGGGCGCGCTCGTGGTCTGTGTATTTATTCTCTGGGCCGCGTGGGGCATCTTTCACCCCGCGTTGCAGCAATTGGTTGATGCCGGAGCGCCATCCGACGTTCGCGATCGCATTGGAACCATGGCCCTCGAGGTCGACGGCGTGGTTGATGCACACGCATTGAGAACCCGCTACGTCGGTCCCAAGGTGGCCGTGGACCTCCATGTGGAGGTTGACGGTAGTCTGACCGTAACTCAAGGATTTGCCATTGCCCGGGCGGTCAAGAAACACCTCCTGGCAAACGGCCCCAGCGTCGGTGATGTTGTTATTCAGGTAGAGCCGGTGAAGGGAGAGGAGAGCTGACAGCGCATTTACCCTCGAACTGCTTCGACCTTCGAAGCACTGCGAGGGTATGTGCCTAATGCACCGACATCGGAGGGGCCAGTTCGAAGGGTGCGATCCGGACGTCGAAGGTCTCGTTGGCGGTGTTGATCATCTGGAAGCTGCCCTCCATCGTGCCGAAAGGGGTGCGGAGGGGGCAGAAGGACGTGTATTCGAAATGCTCGCCTGGATCGAGTACCGGGTGCTCGCCGACCACGCCGGGACCACGAATTTCCTCGACATGTCCGTTGGCGTCGGTGATGATCCAGTGACGGCTCTGGAGTCGCACTCTTTCGTTTCCGCCGTTGGCGATGCGGATCCGATAGGCAAAGAACCACAGTTCCGGTCCCGATTTTTCGGGCACGAACGCCGGCCTGACCATGACCGTGATGCCAAGGGTTGTCGTCTTCGAGCCGCGCTGTCCGTCATTCATCATCGGAGCACTATACCCGACCCGGCTGAGCCGGAACCAATGGGCGACCGGCCGGCCCCGCTGGGTAGCCATCAGCTGTCAGCTAACAGCTATCAGCCCGAGCACGGGTTCGGCAGTGCCTTTTGTAGGGCTTGTTTGCTGCTTTCGCCGTTCAGTAGTTATTTCTGGTCGTTTTGCGAGCTCCAAAGCCGAGAGCTGAGAGCCGAGAGCTGACAGCCTCTCATCCATACAACTCCGCCTTTCGAAATTGTATGGATGAGAGAATAAACCTTTTGCCTCCCTGACGTATCGAAGAGAATGATGGATGCAATCATGGTTGGTTCCCCGGAGATGCGCGATGCCCAAGGGTTGGGGTCGGTGGAGGTCGATGATCGCCTGCTGGTCAAGCGGGCCCAGCGAGGTGATGTTCGAGCGTTCGAGGCGCTCTACAGAACCCACGTGACGCGGGTGTATGCCTTGTGTCGGAGACTGTGTGGAGATATGACCCTGGCCGAAGACCTGTGCCAGGAGACCTTCGTCAAAGCCTGGAGCGGTCTGGCATCCTTCCAGGGGAAAGCGGCATTCGGCACCTGGCTCCACCGGGTGGCGGTCAACGCCGTTCTGGGTCATCGCCGCTGGTCGGAGAGCAGAGAAGACCTCAGGGCCGAGGAACTCTCCACCGTGGAACCATTCTCTGCCGCCAAACCCTCGGGCCGATCGTTGCACGGCCTCGATCTCGAACGCGCGATCGCTGGACTGCCGGAAGGCGCTCGGGCGGTCTTTGTACTTCACGACGTTGAAGGCTATCGACATCGGGAGATCTCGGAAATGACCGGCATGGCCGTCGGGACCTCAAAGGCCCATCTCCACAGGGCCCGGAGACTGTTGCGGGAGGTGCTGCGATGAAACTATGCGAAGACTATCAACGATGGATGGATGAAGCCGTGGACGGCGATCTGGCGCCGGATCCGACCGAAAGACTCGAGGCGCACCTGAACTCGTGCACTGAGTGTCATCGGCGCATGGATGACCTCCGATCGCTGGTGACGGCGGCAGCCGAATTACCGGGTCAACTGGAGCCCAGCCGTGATCTCTGGCCTGCTATCGAAGGCCGTATAACGGGTCGACCGGCGTCGCGAATACCGGTTCGCCGCGTAGTCCTGGCCGTGGCGGCTCTGGTCGTGGTCGGCCTTGCACTCAGCCTGTTGCGGGCTCCGATGACTGAGCTGCAGCCTCAGTCTTCGGCAGATCCTGGGATCGTGCAGGCCACCAACCGGACGGCAACACTTGACGATGTACGACTGGAATATCGACAGGCTCGGACGGAACTGCTGGAGGTCGTACAGGCAAGGGGTGATGAGGTCTCACCAGAGACCTTATTGGTGATCCAAAACAATCTGGCCCTGATCGATCGGGCCATCGACGAAATCGAGACGGTGTTGGCTACCAACCCCGGTGAGGGACGCCTCAACCGGCATTTGCTGCTGGCCTATAACCGTCAGATTGAACTGCTCCGCTGGGCAGCTCGAATG
>CBDTUG010000387.1:0-2885 GCA_965363555.1 uncultured Thermoanaerobaculia bacterium | reverse complement strand
GTGGTCGATATGCGATGAAGAATGAAGAGCCCGGCCAGAACATAGGGGACTGGGCGAAGGCCCGGTATCAGGAGGCGAGGAAGAAGCCGAACCAGCGCTAAAAGCAAGAGGATCGACATGAAATTCAACCAGGCTTCAGGCGCCTTGGGATACAGGGGTTCAGTAAAGACCGTACTGAGGAGGATCGCGGTGGCCAAAGGTCGTTCCATCATGACCGACAAGACCTTCTGGGCCTCCTGGTCGCCGTCGATTTTCTGAACGCCGTATTTTCCGAAATACCACACAAGAAACAGGATTGTCAGACCGAGCAGGGCCTGTATCACGATCCTCCGGGGTTGGTCACGAAAGTACTCGAGGACCTCCCCCCAACTGCTGAGGGCATTGTCAAAGATCTGATTGAAGAGTGAGCGATCAATTTGCGGATCTCCGAACGCTTGCCAGAGAGGGACTTGATCAACGATCAGGGCACTTTTGCGCCTTCGGGCCAGTTCTGCGCCGATCATTTCGATGCGTTTGGCCAGGTCCATCCGAAATTCGGAGATCCTGGTCTGAAGAACCAGAGTTTCGTCACGTTTGGCTTGGGTTGACCCTTCTGAATCGATGACTCGACCCAGGGTCATTTGTAAGGAGTGGAGCACCTCCTGAGGAACATCCTGTTCGATTGCATTATCGAGGCTGATGCTCCAGATCTGCCGTTCTTCATGAAGCCGTTTGAGGTCTCGTTCCAGAGAGGTTGCCGTGCCTTTCAAGTCGGCCAGCCAGGTATCCATTTGGTCGATGGTGGTGTTCCATCGTTTTGTTGCTTCCTTGAGGTCGGCCATGTCGATCTCGGCGAAGCGAGTCTTGATGGATATTTCGATCAGCTTGGAGAGTCTGAGTTTTTCGGTGACGAACAGGGCGCCGATGTCGGAGACCTTTGTGTCGGATTGAGCCCAGTACTCCAGTTCTTTGAGGAGTTTGTGTGTTGTCACCTGTTCCGTGGGAACCGCTGCCAGAGGAATGGGAGAGGGAACCGCCTCCGGAGGAACGGCCGTGGTCTCAGGTTCCAGTTTCGATTCCGTGCTCAACGCCGGTGATGAGATCAGACAGACCGCCAGAGTAACTATCAATACAGTGAAAACGCCCCGTCTCACAATTTCTTGCTTCATCTGAGCATGATACCTCGAAATCCCTCCAGCTCAGGATCAAGATGTTGAGGTTTCCGGTGGGTTATGGCAAAATTCCGTGAAAGGCAGTTCCTCATGATCTGGTCTACAATCCGCAATAGGGATTGAGGGTTTCTCGGTCTTGGGTGCCGTTTTGAAAGGAAAGGTGGAGTGATGAAAAAGTCAGTAATATATTTGGCGCTAATCGTGGGGTTGGTTGTGATGACTCAGGCATGCGCCTCCTCGCATCAACCGATCAATTTTGAGGCCGCATCCCTTGACGCGGATAAATATGTGCGAAAGGTTGACCAATTCGTGCTGGTCGGTGACGGTTCCATGTCCATGGCTGATCGATGGCAGCATCGGACCAAGATCGGTAACTCAGACGAGTTCCTGGGGGCCATGAACCAGACTCTTCCCGAGATCGGTTTCGTCGGTGGCCTGCGGTCCTTCGGGAAAGGCGCCTGCGAAATGAAGGGCAAGACCGTTTCCGTCGCTGACGTGGGCAACTACACAACTTCAGGGATCGCCGATGCTCTTGCCGACTATCACTGCCCAGCAGGATACAGCCGGCTTGATCTTGCCCTGGCTGCAGCCGGTAATGACCTTGGGAATAAAAGCGCCCCGACGGCCCTGGTGATCGTCAGTGACGGCCGTCATATGGGCGATGATGAGGTTGAGGCGGCTCGGGCTCTCAAGAGTGCTTTTGGGGAAGATTTTGATATCTACGCGGTTTTGGTCGGAAACGACAAGAAGGGACGAGCCCTTTTGGAGAAAGTCGTTTCTGCTGGCGGAGACGGATACCTCAAGGGCGCCGAAGAGTTGAGTGGCGCCGATGCTATGGGTGCGTTCGTCACCGACGTGTTCCTTTATCCCGATGATGATGGTGATGGCGTTGCCAACCATCTCGACAAATGTCCCAACACCCCGAAGGGCGTTGAAGTCGATACGGTCGGTTGTCCTTTGGATACGGACGGCGACGGCGTGCCGGACTACCTCGACAAGTGCCCGGGAACTCCAGCAGGTGTCAGGGTTGATGCCAAGGGTTGCCCGATCGACAGTGACGGCGACGGCGTTCCGGACTATCTCGACAAGTGCCCCGGCACGCCAAAGGGTGTCAAGGTCGATGCCAAGGGTTGCCCGATCGACAGTGACGGCGACGGCGTTCCGGACTACCTCGACAAGTGCCCCGGCACGCTCAGGGGTGTCCCTGTCGACAAGGTTGGATGCCCCGTTGAGGGTATCGAGATCGTTGGTGACGAGTGGGTGGTTCGGGGCAAGGTGCTCTTCGATACCAACAAGCACGCCATCAAAACCGAGGCCAAGGATGTTCTCAGCAAGATCGCGGCTTTCCTCGTCAAGAACAAGCAGTTCGTGGTGGAGATCCAGGGCCACACGGATTCCACGGGTACCGATTCCTTCAACGATCCGCTCTCCCAGCGTCGGGCAGATTCCGTCAAGGCATTCTTGGTGGGCGAAGGCGTTTCGGCTGATCGGATGACTGCCAAGGGCTACGGCGCTTCGGATGGGGTTGACTCCAATGACACGGCCGAAGGACGAGCAAAGAACCGCCGAGTGGATTTCGCACCTTCGGAACGCTAGACGCTTCGAACGACTCATTCAACGACCCGGCTTCACAGCCGGGTCGTTTTTTTTGGGGGAAACTGGATGAAACAGGGGCGGTGAAAAGCCAGTTTCTCGCCAAGTTCACGAAGAAGAATTTGGCATTGTCTTCATCTT
>CBDTUG010000386.1:0-2900 GCA_965363555.1 uncultured Thermoanaerobaculia bacterium | reverse complement strand
GCACCGTCAAGGTCATGGTGACCATCTTCGGCAGGGATACCCCGGTCGAGATGGAGTTCCGCCAGGTCCAGAAGCTCGCATGAGAGGAGAGCCATGGCAAAGAAAGTCATTGGTCAAATAAAACTCCAGTTGTCTGGAGGTCAGGCTACCCCGGCACCGCCGGTCGGCCCGGCCCTCGGCCAACATGGATTGAATATTATGGATTTCTGCAAGGCGTTCAACGCCCGTACGCAGAAGCAACAAGGAATTATCATCCCGGTCGTCATCACTGTTTTCTCTGACCGGACCTACACCTTCATCACGAAAACACCCCCAGCTTCTTTTCTCTTGCGGCAGGCTGCCGGAATTGACAAGGGCTCGGCCGAACCCAACCGGGACAAAGTCGGCGTGGTGACTGAGGCTCAGGTAGAGGAGATAGCGACAACAAAGATGCCCGACCTTAATGCCGGTTCTCTCGACGCAGCGGTGCAGATCATCAAAGGCACCGCACGATCGATGGGGGTCGACATCGAGGGCTCTGAGGAGGAGGTGGCCGATGGCGCAAAAGGGTAAGAAGTACCGCGAGGCAGCCTCTGGGGTCGAACGTCGGCCCTATTCAGTTGAGGAGGCGATCGCAAAGGTCAGGGATGGAGCTTATGCTTCATTCGACGAAACCGTTGATATAGCGATGCGTTTGGGTGTCAATCCCAAGCATGCCGATCAGATGGTGCGTGGCACCGTCGTATTGCCCCATGGCACCGGTAAGACGAAGGTCGTGCTGGCGGTATGTGAAGGCGCGAACCAGAAAGAAGCCGAAGAGGCCGGCGCCGATGTTGTGCTGTCTGCCGACGAGGCCGCGGAGAAGATTCAGGGCGGATGGATGGAGTTCGATGCCGTCGTCGCAACGCCTGCAATGATGAGGGGTTTGTCAAAGGTGGCTCGTATCTTGGGGCCCCGGGGTCTGATGCCCAACCCCAAATCAGGAACCGTGACCCCTGAAATCAGCTCGGCGGTCAATGAAATCAAGGCCGGTCGAGTTGAGTTTCGGGTCGATAAGACGGCGATCATTCACGCCCCAGTGGGCAAGGTCTCCTTTCCTGTCGAAAGTCTGTTGGAGAACACCCGCAGCCTGATCGATGCGATTCAGAAGGCCAAGCCGGCTACGGCCAAGGGTCGTTATGTGCAATCTGTTTATCTCAGTTCCACGATGGGCCCCGGGATTCAAGTGGATCTGACGAGCCTCGACGTCAAATAGGGAGGGATGATGCTGACCAAAGAGCAAAAGCGTGTTCAGTTTGAAGCCCTCCGTCAGGACATCGACGGTGTGCAGACCCTGTTTCTGTTGGAGAACGTTGGGTTGAACGTCAATGCCGTCAACGATCTCAGAGCCAAGGTTCGTGAGATTGACGGTTCCTATCGGGTCGTCAAGAACTCGGTGGTCAAACTGGCCGTCGAGGGCACCGATAAGGAGGGCTTGATGCCCCACCTCAAGGGGCCGAAAGTCCTGGCGTTTACCTCGGGTGACGGAGCTGCCTTGGGCAAGGTTCTCAAGGAGTTCATCAAGGACAACCCGGAATTGTCCTTCAGGGAAGTTTTCCTTGAAGGAGAGGTTCTCGATGCGAAGGGCGCCGCCATGATTGCGGAACTGCCGTCGCGCGATGAATTAATTTCGAAGTTGCTGTACGTACTGCAATCACCCATGCGAAGACTGGCTGTTGCATTAAACAGTCCTATTCAAAAATTGGCCTCGGTCCTGTCACAGGTTGCCGAGAAACAAGATTCCTGAGAAGTCAAGGAGGATACTGAAAATGGCTCAAATCGAAAACCTCATGGATACCATCAAGGGCATGACCGTGATGGAGCTCAACGAGCTCGTCAAGGCACTTGAAGAAGAATTTGACGTTTCCGCCGCCGCGGCCGGCCCGGTGATGATGGCTGGAATGGTGCCCGGAGCGGGCGCTGAACCTGCCGAAGAGCAGACTGAGTTTGACGTTGTGTTGAACTCCATCGGCGATAAGAAAATCAACGTGATCAAGGTTGTCAGAGAAGTCACATCCTTAGGCCTCAAAGAGGCCAAGGAGCTTGTGGAAAGCGCACCTGTCAATGTGAAGGAAGCCGTTCCCAAGGATGAGGCCGAAGAGACCAAGAAGAAATTCGAAGACGCCGGCGCCCAGGTTGAGATCAAGTAACTGAGCGGCTCGGAAATATATCGGGCTGATCAGGCCACGGGTGGGGCTGTCCCACCCAAGGCCGGGCCTGACACCCGAGACGGATGGTCCTACTGGATGCATACAAAATTTCGGCATTTCGGGGTTGATTGGATCGAACGCGGGAACCCGCGGAACGATTCCAAAAAACGCGGAATGCGTCGAGATGGAATGCAGGCGTCCAGTGGACGGTTTTCGCCTCATAGAAGTTGTAGGCGTGGGGAGAGATCTGTCTCCCCGTGTCTTCATTGGCCGGGAGGGTGTCTCCATGACCGTTAGCCCCACTGGGCGCGTAAGTTTTTCTAAAAATGAATCAACAATCCCCTTGCCGAACCTGATTCAGGTCCAGCGAGGCTCCTACGTGGATTTCCTGCAAATGGATCTCCTCAATGAGGAGCGTGGGGAACATGGGTTGCAGTCGGTCCTATCGACGATTTTCCCGTTCACCGATTTCAGGGAGACCTGCGAATTGCAGTTCGTCCGATATGAAATCGGAAACTGGTCGTGTCGTTGCGGTCGACTTGAGGGGTTGGAACACCTCCGTCTGACCTGTGAGCACTGCAGTGCCCGGTTCAAGGCCGGTGCACCTCATGAGTTCGAGGTCGTTTGTCCCGACTGCGGAAAGGCCAACCGGAATCGCATCGAGACCTGCAATATCTGCGGGACTTCGGTGGCGCTCCGGTTGAGCTTCTCTGACGAGGAGTGCAGGAAGCG